>NZ_SJXI01000050.1:0-16276 GCF_004337455.1 Parafrankia sp. BMG5.11
GGCGTGTGCCTGTGCCAAAGCCAGGGGAAGTCGCTTCACTTCTGCTGAACTAAGGATGTTGCATTAAGCTCTAGGCGGAGATCGGCGAAGGGGCTGCCGAAACGAGAGAAAAACCGGCTGCTGCTGCCACTCGAGAGCGAACATCGATAGGGCCGCGCATAAGATAATCAGGCCGCTACTTGAAAGGCTTGATTTGGAACGCAGCGTGCGGCGCACGGTTGGGCCCGGGGAACCATGTTGCGATGAGCGCCAGATCATTCCACCCTTGCGAATCCTCTCGCTGCGCCCGAAACTGTTGCTTTGGCGCAGGGCAAAATGCAAGGCTAGTGGAGATGTAAACGATCGCCTCTAGCCTCTGGTCTAGAACCTAAAGGGGATCACTTTGCTTGCCTTTTCCCGAATTTCCGAGACCCTTTCCGACGCAACCGCGAAATAATTCAAGCTCCTGAAAGGGTAATGGTGCGAGTCCAGGAAAACCTCCTCCGACATTGGCGGCGCCGCATGCGGTAGGCGGGAGGGAAGAAATATCTTATAGTCGTTGCCAGAGAACCAAGAAAAAATCTCCCGTTCGTTGTTACTCCCGCCATTTTGTAAGCCGCTTTCGAATAAAATAGTCGGTCGGAAGCGTTCCACTAATCTCTGCCCGCCCCTCAGAGCAGCAAGCTCGCTCCCCTCCAAATCCAATTTAATTACGTCTACAGACTTCTCAAACTTTATGTCATCCAAGCGACAGACACTGATCTCTATCTTCTTTGACCGCGCCCCACCTCCGATCAAAGAACTGCGAGCGCTTTCGTCCAGATTCACAAAGAAATCCGCTCTTCCGGCTTCTTCGCCAAGTGCGCAATTTAGAACTTTAACGTCTGGAAACTTTCGGGCGAGCCGCTTCGCCTTGCGGGGTATCGCCTCGATCATTATGACTTCCGCGGCTGGAGCGTTGTGCCGAACACCCGCTGTAATGGAACCTATATGGGCTCCGCCGTCGATAAAGATTTGCTCAGGCTTGCACAGACGAACTACATAGTATTCTGCTAAATCATCGTTTGATCGGCAAGAAAGGTATTCCGGCTTGACATGTAAAGGGCGACGTCTGCGACGGAGGTCGATCGCCCAGCGGCCTAGCGGATTGCCAGCCACTGAATCTTTGAATAATCTACTCCAGCGATGGGGATGGTATTGGCTATCTCGATCCACTTTTCCTGTCTCCCTATTCGAAATTGCCTGAACCATCGCTCAGGATACATCCTAATCCCTTTCAAAACAAGACAGTCGCCTTTTACAAGCGCTCTTGAAGTAAAGCGATGTAGAGAGCGAGCATCGGATCGCACCGCCATCGTCTGCGGCACAGCGCCGAACGGGACCAACGCACTGCGGAGCGATGCCTGCCGGTTCATGACCCCATTCTAGCCAGCGCAATATCGATGCGTATATAGTATCCTCATCGGCTCCGCCTTGTCGCCACCGCCAAAATGGCTGGGGTGAGTTTAGAACCGTAGCTATTATTGCCGTCGAAATGCTTAATCCGGCATACCTCAGCACCCGCAACTTTCGCTCTATACAAGTCGGCGTCGCGAGCGAGCGTCTCAATTGCGCTCACGTAGTCCGCGACGTCGTCTACCTTTGCCTCGATAGTCGCTTGGTCGACATCAGCGAGCGCCGGGCACGCCGCAGACATTACGATCGGCCGAAAATTTAGCACCGCCTCAAAAGCAACTTTCGGCGTTCCCTCTTCGAAATCACTTCGGGTGGGCACGAGGACAGCGTGACAGCTGCCGTAGAGGCGTTGAAGTTCTTCTGTGGAAGACTGACCGTGCATCGTAATCATACTCTCAAGATTTTTCTCTTCAATGGTCGAGACCATGTCAGATCTTGCGGGACCGGCGCCGCAAACATCGAGCGTAAAGCGGCCGGGCTGCTTTTTCTCGAGCTTTCCCATGATCTCTATCATGTCGAATACCCCCTTGTTCCTCGTAAGGCGTCCTACGAAAAGCAACCGGAATTGGGTATCCTCCTTGGGCCAACTCGGCTTTTGGACGTTTGCAAAGCGGCTCCTACTGTAGGTTGCAAAGAAACGCACAGGCTGTATTTGCAGCCTTGGAGCCGTCTCACGAATTTGACGCACCGCCTCCTCAGACACACCCTGGATAAAGTCACAAGCGGGATAGAAGAACCGCCCATTGAGGCTCGTGAGCCACAGCTGGTGCCTTTTGCGGACGGCGTACCTTGGCCACAGAGTGCAATGTAGTGATGCGATGAGGCGAGTACCGAACCACTTAAGCGGCCTGAAGGCCCAAAAGTAGTCTTGTCCGGCCGTAAGCACTGCTGCGTCCGTACGAAAGCGCACGATGGCTATTAGGCAACGAGCCACCCAGAGAAGCATCGCTGCATGGTATAGGATCCCACGACAGCCCTGCGGCATGGCGAGGTTCCTTACAGAGATATTACCTCGCACTGCTGAACCTGATGCGCCCGGGTTCGTGGTGATGATTAGGCCGCTTGCATTTGCATCTTCAAGAATTTTGTAAAGCTGCGCTAAATAGATAGTACCGTAATAATCCGATTGGCTGGATGCCTTCCAATCGTCATAGACTTTAGCGGCGTCGATAGGACCGCTGACATACGCTATACGGGTTGTCACCTCTCGCATGAGCCTCTCCGATGATTCCTGAAGTTCTTCACCGGAGATCGGGACTCTCGGTTCACCACGCCTAGGCTGCACCTGACTGCCACCATTGCTGATCTGAAGCTTCAGCGAAGCGGTAACATTCAGATTAGTTGGTTCCGCGAGCGCCTTGAGCCTACCAAATCACTCCGAGTAGTAACTGTCATAGTTCGCTGAGCCATAGCCATAACTGTCCAACATCCCCCCGGCGTATCTGTTCAGCACCGTCCCTAGACACGGAACCGGATTGAGCATCTCCATGGCGTCAGCTAGCTGTCGGCGTGATGTTCTTCCGCTGTCCACCACCATGATGTAGCCATCGAGTGCTCGGGTGCTGAGCACAGCGTCGTCGTTCGCAAACACCGGCGGTAGATCGAATATCACGACTGCTTCGCCGGTGTGTTTGCGCATGGTCTCCACTAAGGTGTCGAAGCGCCCGCTGGCAATTGCCTCTGCGGAGTCCATTGATACGGTATGAGTAGGGAACACTGCGAGTTTGGTGCCGTCGATGTGTAGCCCCACTTCGTGCAGGCTCTCCATTTCCCCCAATAGATAATCGCTGACCCCGGCCTCGAACTCGATACCCAGCTCCTCCGCGACGCACCCTCGGCGGAGGTCCAGATCGACGAGAAAAGTCGGAACCTTCAAGACTCTTGAGAGCGAAGCGGCAAGATTCACCGCCAAGAACGACTTCCCTGCGGCAGGGGAAGCCGATGTAACCCCCACCAGCCGGATCTTTTCCTCGACGAGCCGCTTGGCGAGCTGTGTGCGCATAAGGCTAAACGGGCGCGATCGTTTGTCACGGCTGTCAAATCCGACGACGTTGTTTGACGCAACGGCATCCCTGTTGGGTTGTACGACCCTCAAGGTTTCCAGCTGGAGTGACTTGATGTTCATTGAGGAAGAGACTGCCTCCGCCATTGTTCTTCCTTATTATCTTCAGCTTGGCGTCCGGCGCCAGAAAACCAGCGGATTACGCTTGGTTCGCTGCGTATTTCTCGGCTTGATAACTGGGACAACCGCAAGGGGTGGAGACCCGGTGATCGCCTGCAAGGTCTTTGGATCACGGATTGGGCGCAGGAAAAGTTCGACTGCGAACGCCAGAAGGAAACCAAGACCAAACCCAGCGCCGAGGCCGATAGCTGCGATCAACAATCTATTCGGGCGGACGGGCGAATCTGGCACCACCGGAGGATCGACCACTGCCAATCTCTCTCCAAGCTGCTCATCCTCTGCCCGCACACCCGTTCTTGCTGCAAGTAGTTGATCTTGAACCGCTCCGTACTGTGTGTTCAGAACTGAAAGCTCCTGCTCAAGCTCCGAAATTTGCTGCTGCACCAACGGAGCGCGCGCCTGAGCAGATCGACTGGAGCTAACCTGCGCCTGCGCGCGCTCCTTGGCCGCGCGGAGCGCTGCGATTTGAGAGTTGTTGTTTGCGATCTGCTGGTCGACGCCCTCGAACGGGATCTTGTCGACGTTTTGACGCGCCAGCTCGCGAGCCTCCGTAAGACGCTGCTTGGCAAAGACCACATCAGGATGGCCTTCGGCGTAGACCGCACGCGCGGCTGCTAGCGCTGCCTCGGCCTGGGTCACCAAGGGTGAGCGCTCATCAGATCCGCGCGCGATATTTTTCTGCGCGAGTAGGCTCGCATTGTCCCGCTGCAGGGCGGCAATCTGTAAGTCATAGCTCATCGGGTCTCCCCCGATGATCGTCCCTTGGGACCCCAGAACCATTCCGTTCTGCGCCTTGATGGCTGAGATTTGCCCCTGAAGCTGAGCAATTTGCTGCTCCAGCCCGACCGCCTGATCCGTCAGGAACTCTACAGTCCCGGTGGCCTGCTCCAGATTGCCGCTATAATCGAGTTCCAGAATACTGTCCATCAAGTCCTGAGCAACCGCTTGCGCAGCTGCGGCTTCAGGATACTCGAAGGAAAGTTCGAAGGAGATAGCGGTTTCGTCACGTTCGCCTGTGAGTTGAGGCGTGATTGTGATGGCACTGCGCATCCGCTCGACTAATTCAGAGAGAGGTTCCGAACGCCTCTCATCAGTGTAGAGACCGTGCTGTTCAATCATCGCGAGCAAAGACGGGCGGCTAGTTACCTGCTCCCGAATGCGGGCAATTCTTCGCTGAACCTGCTCTACCTGCGTGGCTCCCACAACCGCTTCAGGAAGCTGTGAAGATTCGACCAGCATCACGGCAGTTGATTGGTAAACCGGCGGGATCAGGAAAACAGCAGCGATGGCGGCAACCGCTCCGATCGCCGTCGGAATCGCTATCCACCAGCGGCGGTGCCAAAGGATTGAAGGTAGCTGCTCAAGAAAGTTGCCCCCAGCCTGCTCTTCTCCATATTCTGCACTGGAAAAGTCAGTCATTCGGCATCCCCAAATCGATACCGGATCCCCACGCTGATCTGATAATTGTCTCGGTCACCCGTCAAGCTCCCGGAAGTGCGAGAGAAGCCGGGCGTCACAAAAGCGTAGAGCCGCTGTCCAATGCTGCGATTGTAGCTAGCCGAGGCCGCAAAGACGCTTTGCGCGCCGCCAAAGTCGCTCTGATTCTCCACCAGACTATCGTCCCTGCGGGAATACCGCGCTGACGCGCTCACCCTGTCTCGTAATCCCAGTAATCGGCTATAAGCGAGTCCTGCGGATGTCACTGACGTTACACCGCCGAAGGAGGTGGGCTGAACACCTCGCGAGGCCGTGGCGCAAAGGCTGGCGCGATACTGCAGCTGGCACAGCCCCAGGTTTCCTGCCAACCCGACATCCTTCTCACTCGCCCCATCATGACGCTCAACGCTCGTGATGGAAGCACCGACGCTGGCGCTAGCGGTGAGCGTCTCACTGAGACGGTGAGAAATTCCAACTGCAGGTGTCACGAAGATGGCATCGCCCGGGCCGGGCCCCTCACCGCCATCTTCATAATCCGCACGACCACCACTGATCCCTACATTGAAGCTCGTGCGAGTGGAGAGCGCGCGGCGGTAAGCCACGGAGACGCTGTCGGACCGATAGTCTGAGCCACGTGGATCGCCTGAACTATTCAACCTCACAGAGCCTCCGAAGGAGACAGAGTCTGAGGAGCTAATCGCGTGATCGACTGAGGCGCCGACCTGGAAAGTGTTAGTGCGACCGCGCCCGAGGTCCGCCAGGTCGAAGTCGAACTCGTCCAGCAAGTCGGGATCGAAGCTGGTCAAGCCTCCAGGATTGATATCCGCCTGGCCGCCTAGCTCAGGCAGCAAGTCGGGATTGAGGTTTTGCAGGACGTCACTAGCTAGGACTGGATTGCGAAGGAAATCTCGCACCCCGGATCGGGTCGAGCGTGCCGACGCGCTCCCCCGAATTGATGTTCGTTCGCTAATTTTGTGCCGCATACCTGCCGTCAGCCCGAGAGACCCAACCGTTCCATTGTCCGCATCGTACTGATCAACAGCAACAGTGCCACGCAAGGCCGCCGTGGTTACCTCGCCGTCCTCGTAAAAAACCGAGGGATCGACCTGCAGCCCAAACGCAAAGGCGCCCCCACCGCGTGAGTTTTCCAAAGACGAGTTTGAAGCTACTGTCCCCTGAACTGAGACATCGACGACGCCGCGAACCTGCGCGTGGACGGGTGCTGCAAGTGGAATTGCGAGCACCGTGGCCAAGCCCCTGCGGATTACCCACCCCGCTTTTTTGACTTCGGACCTGCTCATGGAACGATGATCGTATCGCCCGCTTCGATCGGGACGATATTCGCCCGAACAAGATCAGCTGCGTCAACTCTGCCCCGCATGAGCGCCTTGACGTTCGCCTCGAGCACTCTCAGGCCATCTGGTGTTTTCCGCAAAACGACTATTCTATCAAGGTTGGCGAACTCAGTTCCGCCGCCTGCCAGGCTGAGAGCCTCAAGCACGTTGATGTTGCGCACCGTTTCGAAGGTGCCGGGTGAGCCCACCCGTCCCAGGACTGTGAATTGCATCGGAGCTGGGGTGAGCACAGATACGGTTACCTGAGGCACTTCTCCCCGATATTGGCTGCTGAGCGAAGCCCTGATGACGGTCTCAACTTCCTGGGGAAGGCGACCTGCTACAGCGACTTGCCCGACGAGCGGGAAAGCGATCGTGCCGTCTGGAAGAACCCGCATACTGCGCTGGAGTCGCTCTTCGCCCCAGACATATACCTCGATCTGATCTCCGGCCTTAATCTGGTAAGATGAGATGCTCGATGTTGGCTGACTCCGAACAGGCTCACTTGGCTGGTTCTGAGCAGCGGCCGGTGAAGCAACTGCAAGGACGCAGAGCGCTAAAGGCCCGGCCGTTCGAAAAAGGTGCTTCATGAGAATCTCCAAATGCGGTCGACCGCAGATCGCCTGTCGGTATATAGAGGAGCATGCAAATGAGCCAACCGGTTTCCTCTGTGTTCTCTTTTTGGCACAAGACCTTCTGGGCGTGCGCGGGTCTTCTATTGACCGCAGCTTGCACGGGTCGCGCTGAACAGGCTTCACAATATGCGTTAACGGCCGAGCAGCAGCTTCAGGCGGGCGATCTCGAAGCAGCTCGCCGCAGCATCGGCGAGGCCCTCGCGCAACGAGACGATATCCCCGAACTCCATCTTTTGAAAGGGCGCATCGAGGTCTCGGCCGGATCGTATGAAAGCGCCTTTGACTCTTATGTTAATGCGTTAGCTTTGGATAATACCAACCTCGAGGCATTGCAGGCAGTCTCGCAGTTGGGCTTAAGAACGGGAAACCTGAGAGAATCCCTCGATGCGACCGAGCGTATCCTAGCACTCCAACCAGGTCAGCCAAACGCCCTTGTAGCACGAGGTGTCCACGCACTGGTTCAGCGGCGCTATCGCAAATCAATCGAGTATGCAGACCAGGTTATCGCGCAACAGCCAGGCAGCGAAGAAGCATCTATTTTGAAAAGCCGCGCACTGTTCATGATCGGCGAACCGGCCAAAGCTTTACAGGTGATGGAAACTGTTCAATCGGGCGGAGCCGACACCGAGGGAGTGGCTCGCACCAAGCTGGAACTGCACCGGGAAATGCGAAACGCTGAAGGAATGCAAGCGCAGTTCTACCGACTTCGTGAATTGCTCCCGCTCGATCCGGACCTGCGTGTCGATGAAGCAGATCTTCGCCTGAAGCTTGGAAAGACCGAAGCGAGCCAAGAACTCCTGGTTGATCTTCTCAGCCAGAAGGGTTTGGGACAGGAATCGGCGTCGACGGCGCTGGAGCTTCTGCGCAACTACTCACTCCAGCTTTCTGAGGCTGACGTGCAGCGGATTGGGGAAAGTGGAAGCAAGGCATCTCTGATCGAGGTTGCCCGCCACCTGATCGAAACCAAGCAAGTTGGTTCGGCGGAAATGATTCTCCGCAAGCTTCGTCCTGACGATGCGCGACCGCTTTCTGCGCGGTTAGAAGTTTTGAGAGGGAACCCAGCTATGGCACTGCGAACCGCGGGTCGGGTGCTCGACAGAGATGAAAGCCAGTGTGACGCTTTGACCGCCCTTGCCGAAGCAAAGCTGATGCTAAGCCAGCCATCGGAAGCATTAAGGAGCGCGCAGAGCGCAGCCGCTGAATGCCCTAGAAGAAGCGAGGCTTGGCTGGCCATGGCCGCGGCCTACTCGGCTCAAGAAGACACGGCGAGTGTGCAGCGCGCCTATCGAGACGCAGTGAGGGCCAACCCCCAGACCCTTCAACTCACAATGGCTTACGGAGATTGGCTGCTCGCGAACAATCGCGAGCGCGAGGCTCTCGCCATCGCGCGAACGTTCACGCGAAAGTCCCCCTCGCTGATCAAAGGCTGGGAGTACTTCCGATCTCTTTGTGCCCGAGCAGGTAAAGCGTGCTTAGCCGATGCAAGCAAGGGCGTAGCTGACGCCCGGACGCGCTATGGTGTTGACTTGGAACTCGGAAAGCGTCCTCCCGGCGGCCTGTTTGGCAGGTTGGTGCGCCGGTGAGTAGCCCAACATTCCGACGAGCCGAGTTCCTAGATCTAATCTTTGACAATATCCCGCAAAGCGAGGTGCTTGCCAGGGTCGCTGAGATGGCGGGCAGCTCAAGCTTTTCGTACGTGGTGACACCGAATGTCGATCATCTTGTCCAGCTCCATCGCCGCCGCTCAGATGCAGAACTTTGGTTGAGCTATAGGTCCGCCGACGTTTGCCTGTGTGATAGCCGTATCCTGCAGACGCTGGCGAAGTCATCAGGCATTGAGCTGCAGCTAGTGCCTGGCAGTGACTTAACCGCAAGCCTTCTAAAGCAGGCCCCGGAACGCCAACAGACAGTGGCAGTCGTAGGCGGTGATGCGGAGATGTTTGCCTCCCTCGAGGGGCTCTTTCCCGACCGCACTTGGCACCACCACATCCCACCGATGGGAGTCAGGTCAAATCCGGCGGCCCAAGAGGGTATCATCGAGTTTGTCGAAGCGACGGCGGCTGACGCGACCTTCTTCGCAATTGGAGCCCCGCAAAGCGAGCTACTTTGTCACCGGATTGGAGAGCGGGGGAGGGCACGAGGCGTCGCTCTTTGCATTGGAGCATCGCTCGAGTTTCTCACGGGCGAGAAGAAGCGGGCCCCCGTTTGGATGCAGCGGCTTAAGCTGGAGTGGTTGTTTCGGTTGCTCGCGGAGCCCCGCCGACTTGGGCGCCGCTACCTCGTGGAAGGTCCTAATATCTTCAGGATTTGGTATCACTGGCGACAGCGTTCTCGCTATTCCGACGTGTACGGTTCCAGCCGACTTGGCGAGAGGTGAAGAACCCGACATAGATCGGAAACTTCCAGAGGACGTACACCGGAGCTGAGAGCAGCGCCCGAGGAGACAAGGCATCGCGCCCACTCGTAATCCATGCCAGCAGCACGAAGATCAACGCTGAAGCAATCGAACAGCCCAAAAGAATTGCCGGGCCCATTATACCTGCCACCACGGCGCAAACGCTAAGTGTCACCAAGAGGAAGAACGCCACCAAGAACAAGAGGGCTAGGGGAGGCACCAGCAGGTGGGCGCCCAACGAGAGAAGGTGTTTAGAGCGTTGTGCCAATCCGAGTGAAATCAGCGGCAGGGCGTCTTTGCATGCGGTCTCCAAAAATCCGTGCTCCCACCTTCGGCGCTGCCCCGCGCTGTCCGCCAGAGCAGCTGCGGCACTGGTGACGCGGGCGCCCTCTTCTAAGTGTACCCGGACACCATTGCGAGCCAGCGCGAGGCCGAGTTGCATGTCTTCGACGACATCCGAGGTCGCAAGGTCCGCTTCGGCGAACGTTTGCCACGGGAAAGCCATCCCCGTTCCAAATAAGAAGACCCCGCCCCCGAGGCGCTGCAGCCCTCGAGCACGAACAAGGTTCTTCACCACCATTGCAAAGTTAGAGACCTGTACGATTGGAGACGCATCCCTCCCCGCAACAACCAAGTTGATTGCTTGCGCTGGCTCGCCTGTTTCCAGCACGCGGCTCATCAATCGCTCCGCGCTTCCTGGGGCCAGCGCGCAATCTGCGTCCAGCACGATCACAACAGCTGGAGGATCAGCTTCGAGATGGTCTCGGCCGAAGGCGAGCGCATACCCCTTGCCTCGTCTGTCTGGATCCTGCCGCTGGACGACCTCAGCGCCCGCCTCTCGCGCGAGCTCGGCCGTCCTGTCGCTGCAGTTGTCCGCAACGACGAGGATCGCGACAGGGCTACTGACGTGTGCCCGGAGCGCAGAAACAGTGCTGCCGATACCGCCTTCCTCGTTGTGAGCAGGGATCAGGATGACAGTCATGCCAGGGGTCTGGAGAGGGGAACCCCCCTTCTGCGAGCGCTTCAGCCCCAATGCGAGTTCGAGGGTAAGGTATAAAAGGGGTGTGCTAATTAACAGAGCACAAGCCCAAGTGAGTAGTGGAAGCAAGATCATCTGTGTTGCAACCCTTCATCTCTCATAAAGCAAGAGGCGGACCGGCATTCAGTCTTCTAATAACCGCCACTCGCCGCCGTCGGACCCGGGACAAGGTAGCCCGCCCCCCTCGATCTCTGAGGAGTGTATCGCGCCCAGCCATTGCGCAGCAGAGGCCACTGGTGACTGGAGGGACCGGACTCTAGTGATCCTACTTGATTCCCTCATTTTGGAACCGAAAAGTGCGGTGCGTCGACATCCCTTCACTGGCGCAACTTAAGGAACATCGTTCACCTGCATCATATTCCGCTCAGAGTCACTGAGGCGCGACCTTTGCCCATTGAAGCTATGCGATCTGCAAGGCCGCCTCCTACCTCTCCGAATCCTCTACCCGCACTATCCTGTCCGGATCACAGAAGCCTGGGTCTTTGACGGAATTACCGTGTTCCGGCTGGCTAACCGCCTCGAATGCAGGATCATCAGGCTCGCTCCGTCTTCACCTTGCCTTCGCAGGAGCCTCTTCCCTCCGGCGATTCAACAAGGCATTCCGACATTTCGCTGCTCAGACAGGAACGAGGTTGGCAGCCACCAGTCTCCTGCGCGAAGGGGCGGCAAGACAATCGTCTACCTCAACAAGTTGGTGAGTAGCCCCGCTGCTCGATCGTCTCTGCGATGAAGCGGCGATAACTATCGGCGATCGCCGACCAGGCAAATTTTTGAAGGCTTTTGGGCTGCCCGCCACCAGCACTAGCTGACGCCATGCTCAGGCTGCTTATGAGCGCAGCTTGATCAAAAGTGTTGCACAGGTACTGCCCTTCTCCCAGTATCCAGCGCAAGCGCGGGCTCTCGTGGGCGACAACTGGAAGTCCGCTTGCCCACGCCTCAAGGAAAACATTGCCGAATGACTCCGTCTCAGAAAGGTGCAGAAACACGTCTGCCGAGCGGTAAAGGCGCGGCATATCGGTTGCTGCCAGCGTCAGGCGTTTAAAGCGGCCAGGCAAAAGCCGATCTGCCAGATCTTGTGCTTCAGCCCGCTGTGGACCGTCGCCTGCCACCGCGAGGAAGACGTCGTCTAGACAAGCGACTGCGCGAATGGCGTCAAGCACCCGCTTGCTCGGAATAAGGGCGCTCACCATGAGCACGACCCGACGATCGGCAGGGAGGCCGAAAGCCTCCCGCTCGCTTACACCTGGCGAAAACCTTTCAAGATCTACTCCGTTGGGGATGAGGGCACATCTCCATCTGGCTGCATTGGCTTCCAGATAATCGGGATTCGTACAGATTAGCCCCTCACAGTCGAAGAAGCGATACTCTGACCTGTCGGTTCGTGCAGGCCAATCGCCGTTCTGAGTCACGAAAAAATGAGCCGGCTTGTGTTTGGCTGGCCGGCGAAGCGTCCAATGGGAATAGGGAAACGAGCAAGTGATCGTTGCGTCGAAGTCAGCGGGGTTGAAGCGCCTCAAGAGGCCGAATGCAAAGGTCAGATCCTCCCATGCTGTCTCGTCCCTGAAGGCCGGCAGCCGCGGAAAGCCCTCGAAGTTCTCGCGCCGTAACGACGGAACTTGCACGAAATGGTAGGGCGCACCCGGGCGATGGCCTCCTGAGCCAATCACGGTTACGTCCTCACCGGCCAAGGCCAGTTCTTTAGCCACCGCCAACAGTGCGACCTCCGCACCCCGGTCGACCCGGTGGAACCCGGGCAGCGCGAACAACAGGCGCATCTAACCAACCCGCTGCAGCGTGAACACGGGTCCCGCCCATCTATCAGGGCTTGCAGACACTTCTCCAGTTAGCATGTCGTCCGCCTGAAGCGGGCGCACTTACCTAACCCTGGGTCCCGGGTGCCGCTCCGGATTTTTGTGTCGCCGGCGGCGCTAGTCCAGCTTTGTACTCGATTTCCGCCTTAGCTTTCTCAGCTGCGAGTCGCTGGCGAAGCGAGTTCGACAAACTTTGGTTGCGGATCGCCTGCACGGCAAGCGGCCGTGCGTCGGCGCCGTTGATGGGTACCTGCTGCTGACCTGTAATCACTCCCACTGTCACTACGCCTCCCTCGACGACCATGAACGGTTCGCCTGAGCGCAGGGAAAGGATCTGCTTGAGCCGCTGCTCTCCGACCCGCGCCGAGTCCATATCCGAGGTCTGCCGGTCGAACTTGACGTTCATCTTCTGAAGAGTCGCGACGACACTGGCCATCGATTGGTCCGCCTGAAGCGCCTTCATAACAGCAGTATTCTCAGGTGCAGGGAACTGGATCCGATCGACTTTGTAGACAGTGCGGTTCTCAAAGGTGCCCGGGTTCTTTTTCATGAAGGCATCGACTTCCCGTTCAGTCGGCACTGAAGTCGTTCGCGCCAGCTTCTGTCCAAGCAACTGAACCAGCAGCGCATCTTCGAGCTGCCTTTGCCGGACAAGGAATTCAGGACTCTTATCGAGCCCCTCTTCCTGCGCCGCACGAGCGAGCAACCGCCTTTCCACGATTCGCTGCAGGGCTGCCTGCTGGGCCTGCTCTTTCGTCGCACCTGCAGGGATGTTCGCACCCGCTAGTTCGGCGTTGACTTCCTGAAACGTGATCTCGTCTCCGTCGACCACTGCCGCGACCTGGCCGGTCGGTTCTTTATCGCAAGCTGCGATGGCCAGGGAGCACGCTGCTACGCTCACAAGGTACCACTTCATAACAAATCCCTCACCTCAAACTGGTGCCGCCACAGGCGGTTTCGCGAAACTATAAACTATGTCCCACCCAGAAGGAGCCTCAGCAATTGCCGGGGCACTGCGCCCACGAACTGCTCAGAAAACCTGCTCAAATCTGCATGCGCAGCCTTCTGGTCCGCTCCCAGCACGGAAACCCGCATCATCATCCCGTCAGGGATCCGCCCCGCCAGATTGTCTTTTGCAACGGCCAACCGTTGCTCCGCCCATGAGCGCGGAAACGCACTCCCTAGGCGCGTGAAGTAAATAACTTGCTCCGTACGTTCAGGCCCCACCGCTGTGAAGATGTTCGCCGGGATGGAGCGGCCGCGAAGGTCCAGATCGAATTCGCGGGTCTCACTTAGCTGGTAACCCCCGACCGGATAGCAGACCTCGGGCCGATGAACTTGAACGACGCCATCCTGCACGTTGTTATATGCCAACAACAGCATGACCAGTGGCTGGCCGGGCGCCTCGTACGTGCCGGTTACCAGGTTGTCATACAGACGGTCACTCAGCGAATCTGGAGGCGGCAATACGACCCCGCTGCTACCAACCTTTGACCACGGGCCAAACTTGGTCGGCACCCACTCCTGAAACTTCTCCGTGGGTATACGCGGGAAGGTAGGCTTCGGCTGCCTCGCAAAGGCCACCCCGGAAGCCACCGCCAATGCGCCGCCAATTAGAAAGTGACGGCGCCCCAGAAGAACATGAGAAGGCTTCTCTATCATGATGCTACCTTCGAGGAACCGGATGAGGCATCATCCAGGGCAGCTTTACCGAAGCCGTCCCAAGCCTTTTTGATGACTTCATCAAGCGCGAAAATGAAAAGCAACGCTGCTGCGAACATCATAATTCCCGCGAAGTTATGCAAGAAGCCCTGCGCAGCCGCTTCGCCGAAATGATAAGTGAGAAGTATAAGTATGAGTACTCTCACGAAGTTCGCAGCCAAAGCTACTGGAACGATCAACATCGATAGCAAGGCAGCATAGCGCCAGTTCGCTTGGTGCCGGATGTATATGTAAAACAGAGACACTGCAGAGAGCGAGATGATCGAGTTTAAGCCAGAACAGGCAGCTGCGACGAGGAGTTCGTACTGCCCGATGTATATCATGACCCCACGTCCGCCAATTGGGTAACCCAATACGTCGAGAAACGCGATCGCCGCTTGCGAAATGTACATCTTCATTGGCGTTGTTGCTGCTGCGACCAGCGACTCAGGCGGAGGAAATATGAAGGCCAAATAGAACAAGGGAAACCACAATTTGGTCATCGCGTGCCATCCGATAACACTGTAAAGCGCAACAAGCAGCGCGCCGTACATCAGATATCCTTCTACTTCGACGACCTGCGTTATACGCGCCAGCACATACAGCGGCAAAAGTACCGCCAGCAGCGCCCACACACGCCATCTGTCTGGATGGGCTGCAACCTCACGGGCTTGCGGCCAAAGCCGGTGGAGGAGCCAAACTCCGGTCGCGAGCACAATCGGGCCATGCGCACCCTGTTCGGTACTCCAACTTTCGCGCGATACGAAAAGCATAGTCGGCAGCGCCAACGCGAGCATACCTGCGGCAAGGCCTAGCCCTGCCAGTGGAGGAACGCCGCTCGATGTCCGATTGCCGTGGACCCCGGCGGCGGCGACGCTACTCATGCAATATCATCCATCCACCGGGAGCCAAATTTATCCTCTAGAGCATGCGCAAGGCCCATTCAACAACACCGCCCGAAGCCTTCGAAGGTGCTCCTTTATGAAGCAGACGGTCGATGGAGGGTAGAAGTTAAACCAGTGATATGGAACAGAGTGCTTAGCGCCCTTGTTACCACCTTCATCATGAACAATCAGACCATCTCCCAGCAGAGGCGTCGGGCCATACGACTAGCGGCTGCCGGGGCGGTGGCGCTCGTCACCATGACTGCTCTGGTGGCGGGAGGCTGGGCGGAACGGCGTTCTGAAACGAGTGCCCGTCAGGACAACAGTTCAGGCACTGCTCTCGGATCACTGCCTGCAACGGGCGCTCCCCGGCCACTACCTAACATTGCGGTTGCACTCGAGCCAGCCAAAGCTCGCGACGCCAACGCATCCTTGCCTTTCGCTTCCGACAAACTGGAGGCAGCATATCCCGTAAATGTCACGGGTCTGGGCTGGGAAGCAGCGTCACGGGTTGAGGCGCTAAGATGCCTCGCTGCTGCTGTTTATTATGAAGCTGCGAGCGAGACTATCCAAGGGCAGCGGGCGGTCGCGCAAGTTGTGTTGAACCGCGTCCGTCATCCGTCCTTTCCTAATTCGGTCTGCGGGGTGGTCTACCAGGGCTCGACCCGCAGAACCGGATGTCAGTTCACCTTCACGTGCGACGGCAGTCTTCGGCGAACCCCGTCGCCCCGCATATGGCAGCGGGCTGAACAGATTGCCGCACAGTCCCTAGCGGGGTGGGTGGAGCCGTCGGTAGGAATGGCCACTCATTACCACACTGATTGGGTGTTCCCGTACTGGGCTCCCAGCCTCAAGAAGATCACTAAGATCGGTACTCACATCTTCTACACCTGGCCTGGCAGGTGGGGACGCCGCTTAGCGTTCAATCAGCAACCCGTTTTCGGTGGTGGGACTCTGCTTGCGGACCTGCCGCTTGGCCCCGAGAGTCCCTCACCTCTCCCTCCGCTCGCAGAACCTACAAATCCAAGTCTGCCGCCCCTTGCTGCGGACAACGAGAGGGGCACTCTGGTGTCTCCTCCAGCACTTGAAGGATCAAGACCGTCGCGCCTCAAGGCCGATGAACAGAGCGGCACTCTCATCCGAGATCACGGGCCTATCCTCGGCCAAGCGGGCAAAGACTAGGAGCAGGGAGAGGTAAAAGGGCTCGTCCTTATCCATTTAGCGCCCCAACTCCCGCTCCGCCATTGCCCGCACTTCGGCACCCAGGTCCTCGCGTTCAAGCGCCAGGGCGAGCGTCGCTTCCACGAAGCCAGCCTTGCTGCCGCAGTCGAAGCGGCGGCCGGCGAAGGTGACGGCGTGGAAGGGTTGCGTGCCGATCATGCGGGCCATCGCGTCGGTGAGCTGGATCTCGCCTCCTGCGCCTT
>NZ_SJXI01000005.1:0-85394 GCF_004337455.1 Parafrankia sp. BMG5.11
CACCTTCCCCGGCACCCTTACCAGCCCCAGCATTGATGCGTGGCGGGTGAGTGAGTCCATGGACTCACTCACCCGCCACAGTTGTTTTCTAGCGCCCAGGTTGTGGTGGTTTGGGGTCCACGGTGGCGGCCCTGGCGCTGGGCAAAGTGCTATCAATCCCCGGCAGGAGCCCGGGCGGTAGGCCTCCGCCCGGGCTCCTGCCGGGCAACGTCGACGGGGCGCAGCGCCGACCCCGACCGGCGCGGACCACAGCCCACCACCTGCGGCGATGGGGCCCGGCGGCAGGCACGCCACCGACCACGGGTCGGGAGGAGCGGCCGAGGTCAGCAGGCGCGCGGGGTCGGTAGGCCTGCGCCGCGCGGCAACGCGGTGCCGGTCGCGGTTCGGGTGACGACCGGCAGCCGGCCGGAGGGTGGCACCGCGCCGGCCAGCACCGCCGCCAGCGCCTTCATCGACGCTGGGTCGCGTGAATAGCTCGCCAGCCACGCCCCTGCGGCCACCGGCGGACGGTAGGGCGTCCCGGTCGACACGACCACGGTCCGCCGATCGGTGACGGGCGGCGGCGAGTTCCCGACCAGCACCACCCGGACCACAGCCGTACCCGCTCCCGAGGCGCCCGCTGCGGGCGGCGCTGGCGGGCGGCCGGAGCCCTGGGCGGCCAACCGGGCGCCGATCCCCCGGGCACCCAGGGCGTCCACGAGCATCTTCGCGGCGCCTGACGGCCCGGAGACCTCCACCGCCGGCTGCGTCCCGCCCGCACCTGCGCCGGCGGTGCCGCGGCTGAGCGGGAGCAGGTCACACGTCGGCTGGTCAAGGAGCGTGATCGCCCGCTCGGCGATCGCGGCTGCGGTGGCCGCCGCCTCCTCGGGGGTTCGGGCCGCGGCGGGCTCGGTGTGCGCCAGCCTCCACTTCATCCTCAGGATTCGACGTACCGACGCGTCGATCCGCTCCGGAACGATCGCCCCGGAGCGCACAGCGGAAACCACAGCATCAAGCGCCTGCGCCAGGTCCGGCGGCATCAGCAGCATGTCGACGCCGGCCTGGACGGCTCGCACCGCCGCGCCGCCGGGCGTGTTGTGCTCGGTGATCGCGGCCATGTTCAGCGCGTCGGTGACGATGACGCCGTCGAAGCCGAGCTCGTGGCGCAGCAGGCCGTCGACCACCGGCTTCGACAGCGTCGCCGGCGCGGCCGGGTCGAGCGCGGGGACGTTCAGATGACCGACCATGACCATCGGTACGCCCGCGGCGATCGCCGCCCGGAACGGCGGCAGGTCGAGCGCCGTCAGCGCCGCCCGGTCTCTGGTGATCGTCGGCAGGTCGGCGTGGCTGTCGACGGACGTCGCGCCGTGCCCGGGAAAGTGTTTCGCGGCCGCGGCCACCCCGACCTGCCGGTATCCTTCGACCGCCGCCGCGGTGAACCGCCCGACCGCCGCAGGGTCGTCGCCGAAGGAGCGCTCACCGATCACGGGGTTCGCCGGGTCGCTGTTGACGTCCGCGTCCGGGGCGAAGTCGACGTTGATGCCCAGGGCGCGCAGGTCCGCGCCGGTGATCTGCGCGGCGTCCCGCGCGTCGGTGGGACGTCCCGTCGCGCCCTGTGCCATCTGGCCGGGCAGCAGGGTCACGCCGTCCCGGACGCGCAGCACCGTTCCCTGCTCCTGGTCCGCGGCGATCAGCAGCGGGATGCTGGCCGCCGCGCTCAGGTCCGCGGACAGCGTCTTGACCTGGTTCGGGTTGACGATGTTGTCCGGGAGCGCCCCCGGGCCCGTCCCGCCGGCGTCGAAGTAGATCACGCCGCCCAGGCCCCGTCTCGCGACGGCTTCGGCGGCCGTGTCCACACCGGACGTCCGCCGGTTCGCGGTGACAACGGCCGGGCTCCGGTCGGCGCCCGCGGTACCGAAGACGTATCCCATCATCATCTGGCCTACGCGCTGCTCCAGCGACAGGCCGGCCAGCGTGGACTCGACCCAGCTGTTCTCCTCGGCCGAACCGGCGCCGGGGCCGCTCCCCGCGCCGCCCGGGTCGGCGGCCGACAGCTCGTCGGCGCCGGTTTCCGGGCCCTCGGCGGGGTGCTCCGCGGTGCCGCGCCCGGATTCCGCGCCCGCCGCGCCGCCGCCCGGGTCCCCCGCCCTGGCGGAGCCGCCTGCGGTGTCGCCGTCGGCGAGGCTGAGCCGGTCCGCCATCGAGCCGCCCGCGTCGGTGCCGCGGACCGCCCAGGCGAACGCCGTGACACCGGCCAGCGCCGCCAGGACGACCGCGAGCGCCACCCCGACGACCCGCACACGCCGCATTGACCATCCCCTCGCCCGCGAGTCGCCCGATCCGTCTCCTCGCACCGTCTGTGACCTCACCTGCCCGGACCGGACCGCTCGGAACCGGCCGGGAACCGAAACCAGCCGGCAACGGGAGCGAACCGTACACACCATCATGGATCGCCAAGCGGGGTGGGGTGGGCGCGGAGCGGAGCGCACGGGGACGTACGTTGCGAGGTGACCGTCGCGGCGCCTCCGGAGGTGCCAAGACAGGAGGCGTCATGAACCGTCGAGCACTGTTGCCGGTCGCCGCATGCGCGGGCGTCGGGATCAACGGCCTGCGGCTGCGCGCACGGATGCGGGAACTCGCCGTCATCGCACCGGCCGACGAGCCGGTACACCCCTCGCACGTCTTTCTGCTGGCGGACGGCGTCCGCCTCGACGAGCCGGCCCGGCGGGCGGCGAGCGCGCACGCGCTGCGGGAGGGCCTCACCGTCCTGGACCTCGTGCCGGCCCAGCTGCCCGCGCACGAACTGCTCGACCTCGCGCGGCTGGTCGATCCGGCGCGTTACCGCACCCAGCGGCTGGAACGGGGGCGCGGAGCCTTCCGTGCGCTGCTGGTCGACCGGGACGTCCTGGAGCGCACCGGGCTCGACCTGAAGGACCCGAGCCGCGTCGACCTGGTCGCGGCGACGGCGGCCCTCAAGCTGCTCGCGCCCGCGTCGACGGATCTGGCGATCCTGCCGGGCCTCACCACCGCGGACGGCTTCACACCCGCGGACGGCGGGCCGCCGACCGGGTCGGCGGACGGGTCGGACCGGGTCGCGGTGCAGTTCGCCGCTCGCCCGTGGGAGCCCGGCCAACCGTTCTTCCCTCTCGCCCGCGACCTCGCGGTGGCCGCCGGGGCCACCGCGGCCCCGGGCTGGGCGCTCGGCGCGGCGGTGCTGTCGTGGCTGCAGCCGTTGGTCGTCGGAGCCGGGCGCATCCGGGTACCCGCCACCGACCTCGTCCGCAGCCCGCTGACCCGCCGGCGGCCCGCGCTGCGGACCCTCGCGTCGGCGGTCGGCGGCGCGGTGACGGGCTCGGGCGTGGACCTGCCCAGGCCGGGGCCGCCCGCCCCCGAGCCCGCCGTGCTGGCCGCGAAGCGGCGTGAGTACGCCGCCGACCTGGCCGCCGGCATCGACCGGTTCCTGGAGCCGGCCACGACGAGCTGCCCCTGGTGCGGCGGCACGGACCTCTCGCTGGCCCTGCGCGGCGCGGACGCCATCCAGGTCAAGCCGGGGGTGTTCCGGTACGACCGCTGCGGCGGCTGCGGCCATGTTTTCCAGAACCCGCGGCTGACCCTCGACGGCCTCGACTTCTACTACCGGGACACCTACTCCGGCCTGGGCTCCGGGCTGACCGAGGAGCTCTTCCGCCGCAACACCGACAGCTACCTGGAACGGGCGCGGATCGACATACCCACGCCACGGCGCTGGCTGGACGTCGGCGGCGGGTTCGGGCACTTCTGCGCCGCCGCACGCGAGGTGTGGCCGACGACCTCGTTCGACGGTCTGGACATCGGCGCGGCCATAGGCGAGGCGGAGCGCCGGGGCTGGGTCGACCAGGCCTACCGGGGGCTGCTGCCCGACCTCGCCGGGACGATGAGCGGGCGCTACGACGTCGTGAGCATGTTCCACTACCTCGAACACACCCGGGACCCGCGGGCCGAGCTGCGCGCCGCCGCCGAGGTCCTCGCCCCGGGCGGCCACCTGCTCATCGAGGTGCCGAACGCGCAGAGCCCGGCCGCCCGGTGGTACGGGACGTACTGGCCGGGCTGGTTCGTGCCGCAGCACCAGCATCTCGTCCCGGCCGACAACCTGACGGCCGCCCTCGGCGAGGTCGGCCTCGAGGTGCTGGACGTGCGCTTCGGTGAGACGCACCAGCGCGGGGACGCCCCGGTGGTCTTCTGGGGGATGTGGCAGCGCGCGACACCGTCACCGGCCGTCCCGTGGCGCGAGGTCAGCCGGCCCGGCCTGGCCCGCGGCCGGCGCGCCCTCGTCGGCGCGGCGGTGTTCACCGCGATGCCGGCGGCGATCGCGTGGGACATGGCGAGCCGGCCGTACCTCACCACCGGTAGGCGCTCGAACGCCTACCGGATCCTGGCCCGCCTGCCCTGAGCCGCCTGCCCTGCTGCCGGACGGGCGCTGATGCCCCGCCCGGCAGCAGGGCCCGGCGACGATGGCTGCGGCGCGGTTCATCCGCCGGGCTGGCGTTCGCATGATCCCCCCTCCCTTTCATTACTCTGAGCGACGACAGTGGCCGCAGGGTAGCGAGGTGGCTGCCAGGGGGACAGACGATCTCCGCGCTCGTGGTCCCGCCGGACCACCCGGCCCAGCCGCGGCCGTGACGCCGGCACGGCAAGGCACGCGTCTCGGGGGGTGTGGGGGGCATGACTGGAAGGATGCGGCGGGGACAGCAGGACACCGCTGGCCGGCGGCGTGGGCCGGCAGCGGCCACCGCTGTCCTGCTGTCCGCGATGGTGGGCATGACGCTGCTCGCCGGCTGCGGCGGGTCCGGTCGGAGTCCCGCACCGGATCCCGGCCCGCGCCCCCACCCGGCGCCCGGCGCGAGCCCTTCGGTCGGCCCGCGCGCCGGCGGCGCGACGCCCCGCGAGGACGGCACGCCCGCCGGCGACGGCGCCGAGCTGGCTCTGCCCGCCGGCTGGAGCTGGGTCGCGCACGCGGACGTCCCCCAGATCAAGATCTTCGGGCGGCCCGGCGACGACGAGCCACGCTGGACGTTGGCGAGCCCGAACCCCCGCGGTGTTCCGCTGCTCTTCGGCGTCGAGGAGCGGCAGCCCGCCTGGCTGCGGGTCAAGGTTCCCGTCCGGCCGAACGGCAGCGTGGGATGGGTTCGCACGGCGGACACGACGATCTCGACCACGCCGTTCGAGCTGCTCGTCGACCGCTCGGAGCACCAGCTGACGATCTTTCGCGACAACACGGTGGTCACGAAGCTGCCGGTCGGGATCGGTACCGGGGCGACCCCCACCCCGACCGGCACGTTCTACCTGACCGAGCTGTTGCGCCCGGGCGACCCGAACGGCCCCTGGGGGCCGTTCGCCTTCGGCCTGTCCGGGTTCTCCGACGTGATCACCCAGTTCAACGGCGCCGAGGGCATCATCGGCCTGCACGGCACCAACCGCCCGGACCTGGTCGGCTCGGACGTGAGTATGGGATGCGTCCGGCTGCGCAACGCCGACCTGCTCCGGCTGGTGGACGTCGTCCCGCTCGGCACCCCGATCACGATCGTCGGGTGAGCCGACGGGCGCGGGCCCTCGCCGAGCCCTCGTCCGAGGGCGGCCGATCAGGGTTCGGGGCGGCTGTTCAGGATTCGGCGATGGCGAACACGCGGCGGTAGGGCAGGTCGAGCAACGCCTCGACGGCGACACCGCACGACGCGGCGGCGAGGGCCGCCGGCAGGGCCACCAGCAGCAGCCCGTGGTTGCCCCGCAGCGGCGCGTCGAGCAGGGCCGCGATCCGGCGTGGCACCGGCCCGGGCCGGGGACCGCGGCCGGGCGCGCCGGCCCGCAGCATCGCCGGCGGGACGGCCTCGGCCCGCTGGCGCCGACTGCGGGCGAGGCCCCTGCGCTTGGAGTGCCGGGCTGGCGGGGCGGGCTGAGCGTGCGGGGCGGACTGAGCGTGCCGGGCGCGCTCGCCGCGGACGAGGTCGTGGCAGGGCTCGCCTGGCCACCCGGGGCCGCGCACGATCCGCTGGAGCGTGGACGGGACCCGCCGCCCGATCCGTGAACTTCCCGTCCCGGCGGCCGCCGAATGCCGGTCGGCCTGTTCCGTCGCGGCGAGCGCGGCTGTTCCGACGACGTGGGCGACCGACCGGCGGTCGCCGACCTCCTGTGCCGCCTGCTCGTCCGCCCAGCGCTCGATCACGTAGTCGATCAGGGTGACCATGGGGCGCAACGCTGGGAGGGCAGCGGCCGCGAGGCGCGCGGTGAACGCGAAGCGGTGGTGCCGGCCGGCCAGGTGCGCCCGCTCGTGAGCGAGGAGCGCCTGGTGGCGGCCGTCACCGAGCGCCGTGAGCATTCCCTCCGTGACGACGATCCGCCCCGGCGCGCCGGGAAGCGCGAAGGCGTCCGGACGGCCGTCGGGGATCACCACCACCTCGCCGGTTCCCGGCAGCGCCGCCGCCTCCGTGCGGGCCGCGCGCAGGGAGTCGTACTGGCGCCGCCCGGTCACCGCCACCGAGGTGATCACGGCCGCGCCGAGCGCCAGGCACATCCACGACGCCCACAGCGGTGCCACGGCGATCTGCCAGGAGCGCGCCACCGCGCGCAGGTCGGGGGCGAACCCGATCAGGCCCGCCGCCGCGGGCATCCCGAACGCGAGCAGGCTCGCGGCGCTGGCCAGCGCGAACAGGACCGCGGCGGCGGTGAACCCGAGCACCGCAACCCGCGGGGGCAGCCGATCGACCAGGATGCGGCTCGTCACCACACCCGCCGCGGGCGCCAGGACGAGGGATACGAGCAGTTGGTCGACCACCGGGCTCAGCCCTGCCGGCGCGACTCGGAGCCGCGCCCGTGCTCACCGTGCTCGGCGGGGGCCGGCGCGGAGGCGAGAAGATCGCGGACGAGCGCCTCGTCGGTGGGCGAGAGCGCGGCGATGAAGTGCGTCAGGGCGCGGCGGTGATCGGCCTGCCCGGCGAGAAGCCGGTTCATCCGCCACGCGACGAGCGTGGCTGGATCCCCCGGCGCGGAGTAGACATAGCCCCGCCCGTGCCGCCGACGGGTGACCACACCCTTGGTGTGCAGGCGGGTGAGAGTGGTGACCACCGCGCTGTAGGACAGCCTCGCGGTGGCAGGAAGAAGATCGCGGACCTCACCCGGCGAGAGCTCCCCGGAGCGGTGCAGCACACCGAGCACCTCTTCCTCCAGCGACCCGGGTGGACGCCGCCGCGCGGCAGGCACCGCCTCGGGCTCCGGCTCCTCCGAACCCTCGTCCATCACACCGGCCCCCCGGCAGCTTCCGCGGCCCCGGGACCAGCCCGTCCGCACCCCGCCTCACGCGGACCACGATACGAGGCGGCCGGCCCCGGCCGGCTCCCGTCATGAGACGGAACACCACGGGGCCACGCCGCGCTCCCCCGACGGGGATCGGGCCGCGACCGGCCGCGACGCCACCGACAGCGGGGCCGGATATGGTGCCGGCATGTCGACCTTCAGGATCAGCGAGGTCGCCGGACTGCTCGGCGTCAGCGACGACACCGTGCGTCGCTGGGCCGACGGCGGCCGGCTACCGACGGTGCGTGACGGAGCGGGCCGGCAGGCCGTCGAGGGAGCCGTGCTCGCGCAGTTCGCGATCGACATCGCCGGCGAGCTGCCGCTGACCCCACCGGCGATCGTCGGCGCCTCGGCGCGCAACCGCTTTCCCGGCATCGTGACGCGGGTGCGCCGCGACGACGTGATGGCCCAGGTGGAGATCCAGTCGGGGCGGCACCGCGTGGTCTCGCTGATGAGCCGCGAGGCCGCGGACGAGCTGGGCCTGGAGCCCGGCGTGCTCGCCGTGGGCACCGTGAAGGCGACGAACGTGGTGATCGAGCTTCCCGAGCGGCACTGACGGCCTGCACGGGCTCACCTGCACGGGGCTCAGCCGCCTCGGCGGCGCCTTTCGCGCGGCGCTGGCGGCCGCGCTCCAGTCGCTCAGCCGACCCCGGCGCTCGTGTCTGCCATGCTCCCGGCGTCGATCCAGTCGCTGAGGATGTCACCGAAGACCGTCGGGTCCTCGCCCCGGTTCCAGAAGGCCGTCGCCCCCTGGACCGCTCGGGCGCCGGCGGCCAGGTAGTCGGCGACGTCCCGGCCGCCCAGCACGCCGCCGACGCCGACGACGTCCACCTGCTCGGGCAGGAGGGCACGGAGCTGGCGCACCTGGCCGAGGCCCACCGGCTTGAGCGCGGCTCCACTCAGCCCGGCGAGGGCCACGTCGAGGACGGGGCGCCGTCGGTCGTCGAGGACCAGGGCGTTCGGGAAGGTGTTGACGGCCGTGACGAACCTCGGCCCGCCGTCGGCCTCCGATCGGCGGCCGAGCAGCGCGGCCAGATCCGCCAGGGCCTCGGGATCGGAGAACGGCGAGACCTTGACCCCGTACGCGGGCGCGCGCCGGTGGCCGGGGCCTGCCCGGCCGGCGGCGAGGGCGGCCTCGACCTGGGCGCAGATCGCGTCGGTCTGACCGGGGTCGAAGCAGGCGATGCGCTTCTGCGAGCCGCCGTCCCACACGTTCGGGCATCCGAGGTTGAGCTCGATCAGGTCCGCACCGGTGTCCGCGGCGACACGGGCCAGCGTCGCGTACTCCTCGGCGGCGAACCCGGCCACGCTGACCACCAGCGGCTTGCCGTACCCGTGAGCGATGTCGGCCATCGCCGGGAGCTGTTCGGCGTAGTACCCGATCCCCCGGTTGGGCAGGCCGAGCGCGTTGAGCGAGTAGGAGCCGCCGGACCAGTAGACCTCGCCGCCGTTGCCGGTGCGGGCGTCTCGCGTGATCGAGCCGACGACGACCGCGGCGACGGCTCCGCGGGCGAGGGCGGTGACGTCCTCGACGGTCTTGCAGGTGCCCGCGGCGTTCATGATCGGGTGTTCGAGCGCGACCCCGGCGAGCGTGACCCCGCCCCCCGGCGGCGCCTCGCCCGTCACGCCGCGCCGCCGGTCACCGGGATGAGCCCCTCGCTGCCTGCCACGCGGCCAGCGTAACGGCCAGCGCACCCCCCTTACCGGGTGATCAGGTGGCTGGCGAGCGCCCCGCCGGCGGGTCCCGTGCTCGCCGCCGGCACGGCCCCCGCCGGCACGGCCCCGGACGGCACGGCGGCGGGCACCACGGTCCCCCGCACCCTGCGCCACAGCCACGGCAGCGAACCGGCGACCGCGAGCGCCGCGACGGCCGTCAGCACGAACGGGAGGTGTGCGTTCGCCGCGTACAGGGCGCCCGACGTCAGCGCCGCCCCGGCCGTCGCGGCGGTCTGGGTCGTCGTGAACAGGCCCTGCGCCCGCCCGGCACCACCGGGCCCGGACTCCTGCGCCAGCAGCGACTGGGCGGATGGGAAGCTCACGGCCAGCGCGATCGCCTCGGCACAGCTCACGAGGACGATCAGCCAGAACGACCCGATGAACGAGTAGGTGGCGACGGTGACACCCGTCGTGGCCGTGGCCGCCACCACCAGCCATCGGCGGTCGTTGTGGTCGGCGAGCCAGCCCGCGGGCATGGCGCAGACGATGTAGGGCAGCGAGAACAGAGTGAAACTGAGCCCGACCAGCTCCGTCGAGATGCCCCGGTCGGTCAGCAGGAGGCTCCAGCAGGTCTCGTAGGTCCCGACGGCCAGGCCGTTCACCGCGGCGACCAGCAGCAGCCCCTCGATCCCTGGCCCCACCACGGCGAGGGGTGACCATGTTCGCCGCCGGGACGCCCACGCGGGAGCCCGCCGGCCGGCATGACCAGGGGAACCGTCGCGGTGCACGGCGACTGCCGCCACGGCCGCGACCGCCTCCGCGCCGCCCGCCCGCCCACCGGGGACGCCCGCACCCCCACCCGCGGTGGGACCGACAGCGGAGGCGTCGGAGCCGGTGGAGGCCACAGACAGCGCCGGCGCGTGACCGGGGCCGTCCGGCCGGAGCAGGACGAGCACCGGGACGGAGGCGACCGCCGCGGCCACCCCTGCGCCCAGGAAGAGCAGGTCCATCCGCTGCTCGCCAGCCAGCCCGCCGAGCAGCGGACCGATGGCGGTGCCGGCGATCTGACCGGTGTAGACGGCGCTGACGGCCCGGCCGGTGAGGTCCGGCGGCACGGTCGCGGCGATCGCGGTGAGCACGGCCACCTCGAACGCCCCGGCCCCGGCCCCCTGCAGCACCCGCATCGCCGTGTCACACATGATCCCCGGTGAGACGATCAGCCCGGCGCACCCCACGGCGTAGGCGACGAGCCCCGCGACCAGCACCGGGCGGTGCCCCCGCGTCGTGGTGGCCAGGCCCGCGGGGTACTGGGAGAGCAGCGCGCCGAGGAAGAACGCGGCCATGACCACGCCGACCCCGCCGGCGGAGACGTCCCGTTCCTCCAGGTAGAGCGGGAGGATCGGCGCGATCGCGAACGCCCCGAGCCACTGCAGCAGCGTGGCCGTGCCGAGGGCGACCACCAGACGTCCGACGGCGCCGTGGGTCAGCGAGGCGGCCTGTGGCCCGCCCGGACCGGTTCCCGCGGATGGCCCTGCTGACCCTCGTGGCCCGTCCGGCCCTCGTGGCCCACCCGGCATGCCTGGCCCCGCGCCGCCCGCGGGCTCGGTTCGGTCCGCGGGCTCGGTTCGGTGTTCTCGGCCGGGCCACGGCCGACTGGATGGTCCCGCGCTTCCCGTTGCTCTTCGCATAGCTCCGTCGCCCCCGTCGGCGCGCGTCCGAACCGCCTCGAGCGCCTGGCTCGGGCTGACGCGCTTCCGGGTCCTCCGCCCGGTTCGTCCCGTCGAAGTACTACCGTCCGTCCGGACGGTCGGTCAACCCGGTAGCATAGGCAGCGCGGTGCGAAGTGCCAGGTGGGCCGGTCAGTGCGGCACAATGGCGCTCGTGCCCGCCTCGGACCCGGCTGCGACGCGACAACGGTTGCTGGACGCGGCTTGGCGTGTCCTCACCCGGCACGGCAGTCAGGCACTCAGCCTGGACGCCGTCGCCCGCGAGGCGGCGGTCTCCAAGGGCGGCCTCTTACACCACTTTCCGACGCGGGCGTCGCTCATCGACGCGCTCTACGACCGGTGGAACGACGAGTTCGAGTCGGAGGTCACCGCCCGGGCGGTGCTGGACGACCGGCCCGGCGGCTGGGCACGTGCCTACCTGGACGCCACGACGGCGGCCGGCGTCCAGCCTCGGGACAGCACGGCCGAGGTCGGGTTCCTGGCCGCCCTCATCGCCGATCCCGAGCGGTTGCAACGCTTCCGCCAGCGATACGAGCACTGGCAGAACCGCCTCGTCCAGGACCGCATCGACCCGGCGGCCGCGACGCTGATCCGCATGGCGGCCGACGGGATGTGGCTGGCCGAGCTGCTCGGGCTTGCCCCGCCGACCGGGGAGCTGCGCCGCCAGATGCTCGAGGCTCTGCGTGCGATGGCCACCCCGGGCGGGCCGGCCCCCGCCCCCGGGACGCCCGCGCTCGGGCCGCCCGCGCTCGGGCCGAGCACGGCCGCGGAGCAGGCCGCCCGCTGATCCCCGCCGCCGCCCGCCGTGCCGGACGTAGGCGACCCACCAGCTCGGCTGGAGCTGCCCGCCCTCGTCGTCGATGATGTTCGGGGACGAGACGAAGCGAGGGGGCGTCCATGACGACTGCCGACTCACCACTCGGCGGCAGGCCGGCCGCGCCAGCACCCGGGCCCTTCCGGGAACCCCTGACTTCCAGGGGGCCCGTGACTTCCCGGGAGCCTGAGCCGCCGCCGGCGTCCGCGCCGTTCGCCGAGAAGATGGCCTATTACCGGTCCCAGCACACCACGCGGGGAATCCGGGCAACTCATCTCGTGGGTATCCCCGGCGTGGCCTTCTCCCTGCCGCTGCTCGTCGGCCGGCCCAAGGTGGGCCTGCCGATGTTCGTGGCGAGCTGGGCACTGCAGGTCGCCGGGCACTCGGTCTTCGAGCAGAACAGCCCCACGCTGACCAAGGGCTTCGTCACCTACCAGCTGTGCGGGCTGGCGTTCTGGTGCGAGGAAGTCGCCGATCTGCTCGCCGGGCGCGGCCTGGGCGGCCAGACCCGCCCGCCACGCCGCTCCCGGACCTAGGCCCCGGACCCTGCGGGATCGGCCCAGCGGGACGCGCCTAGTTGCAACGGCACTTGTGCGTGACCTCGTCGTTGGTAATGGCGGCGTCGGGCCTGGTGTCGGTGTCGCCTGCGCCAGGCCGACCAGGCCCGGACGACGTCGGCCGAGTGGAGTTTCCGCGGACGTATCCGCTCGTCCCCGAGCCGACGTGCCGCGCCGGTTGGCACCGGCGCTCCGGTGTTCCGCGGAACACCAAGATCGATTGAGGTTGGTGGTGACCGCGGCGTGCGGAGCAGGGAACACCCAAATGCCGTTGCCGTACTAGCGGCGCGCGCCGGGCGCGGCACCGTAGCCACCGGGGCCACCGGGGCCACCGGGGCCGGCCGGCGGTGCCTGCCCGGCCTGCGGCGGGCGGCCGACTCCCGGCGGCGGGCCGGCGGGCCGGGTCACCTTGGGGTCGATCCGGCGCAGCATCATCGAGGTCAGCGCGAGCGCCGCCGCGCCGAGGACCAGGCCGAGGACGACGTCGAGCACCCAGATGCCCGCGCTGTGTTCCCACAGCCCGTCGGCCGGGTCCGTGCGCAGCACCTCGTTGCCCAGCTTGGACACCTCGTTGAGGTCGTCGGTGGACGCCAGCGCCGCGAAGCCCCACCGGGCGGGGGCGATCCACGCGACCTGCTCCATCACCAGACGGCCGGACAGCGACACCAGCCCGCCGGAGAGCACGAGCTGCGCCATGGTCACCAGCACCAGGATCGGCATCGTCTTGTCCGCGTTGTCGACCAGTGTCGACACGAGCAGGCCGATCATCATGGACGCCAGCGCAGCGACGATCACCGCGGCCAGGCATTCCACCAGCGGCGAGCCCAGCAGGGACGCCTCCGGCGGCGTGCGGCCGACCAGCCCGATCAGCGTGAAGATCACGCACTGCAGGGTCGTGATACCGGTGAGGACGATGATCTTCGAACCGAGATAGGCCGTCCGGGACAGGCCGATCGTTCGTTCCCGCCGGTAGATGTCGCGTTCCTTGACGATCTCGCGGACCGAGTTCGCCATCCCCATGAAACACGCACACAACACCAGCACCACGAGGACCTTCATCGCGTCCGGGTTCGGTGCGTCCGGCAGGGGTTTCAGCCCGTCGGGGGCCGGGATCACCCGCGGGATGATCCCGAGCAGGAACGGGAAGGCGGCGATGAGCCGCAGGTAGGAACGGTCCGCCAGCACGACCCGCAGATATCGCCGGGTCAGCGTCGCGAGCTGGGAGGTGACCGGCTGCTGGCGCACGCTCGGCAGCTCCGCCGGCGCCTTGCGCACGATCGGCGCCACGACCGCGGAGGGCACGAAGTACTCCGAGGCACGGAACCGGGCCGCCATCTCCGCACCCGGCGTGCTTTCCAGCTCCCGGAACACCGCCGCGAACTCGCGGAAGTCCTCCTTGCCGAAGAAGCGCAGCGCCCCGTCCGACGGGCCGAAGTAGGCCACGTGCCCACCCGGGGCGAGCACCAGGATGTAGTCGCACAGGTCCAGGAACAGCACGCTGTGCGTGACGACGATGACCGTGCGGCCGCTCTCGTCCGCCGAACCGACCCCGCCGCCCTTGGCCAGGCCCTTCAGCGTCTCCATCACCGACTGGTCGTTCGCCGGGTCCAGCCCCGACGTCGGCTCGTCCAGGAACAGCAGCGACGGCCGGGTCAGCAGCTCGAGGGCCACCGACGTCCGCTTCTTCTGCCCGCCCGACAGCCGGCTCACCGCCGTGTCGGCGTGCGCGGTCAGACCGAGCTCGCCGATGACCTCCGCCACCCGGGCCCGCCGCTCCTGCGCCGTGGTGTCCGCCGGGAACCGCAGCTCGGCACCGTACTCGAGCGCCTCACGCACGGTGAGCTGGGCGTGCAGCGGATCGGCCTGCGGGACGTAGCCGATCCGCCGGCGCAGCTCGTCGTACTCGGCGTAGAGATCCCGCCCGGCGTAGCGGACGGAGCCCACGTCCGCCGGGCGGAAGCCGGTCAGCGCGTTGAGCAGGGTCGACTTGCCCGCACCACTGGGACCGACCACCCCGAGCAGCGAGCGGCCCGGGAGCCGGAAGGTCATGTCGTGCATGAGCTGCTTGGTGCCGGCGAACACCGACAGCGCCTGCACCTCGAAGGCGACGTCACCCGAGTCGACGTACTCCACCAGCGAGTCGCCCTCGAGCTGGTAGAGGTGGTGCCCGATCGCGATGACGTCGCGCTGCCCGACCTGTGCCCGCCCGATGCGCTGGCCGTTGAGGAACGTGCCGTTCGCCGACCCGAGGTCGACGACCTCGACCCTGCCGGGGGCGACCAGCAGCTCGGCATGGTGCCGCGAGGCGAGCAGGTCCGAGACGGAGATGTCGTTGTCGCGCGAGCGGCCGAGCCGGAGCGTGCCGGGCCGCAGCGGGTGCATCTTGCGGCGGGCGTGCACGATGGCGCTCTGCGCCGTCTCCAGGCCGAGCGCCGCGGAGGCGGTGTCCGGGCCGGCGGCGCCCGGGCCCCCGGCGTGCGGTGGCTGGTGGCCCCCCGGGACCGGCGGGCGGGCCGATGCCGGGGCCGTCGGCGGTGCCGCTACCCGGGCCCGGCCGGAGGCGGGCGCGCGACCGGGGGCAGGCGCCTGACCGGGGGTGGGCGCGTGGCCGGGAGTAGGCGTGTGACCTGGGCCGACGGGCGCGGGACCGGGGTTGGGGTTGGGCGACGGCCATCCCGGCGCACCCGCCACGCGCGGCGGCGGCCCGGCCGGGACCGCGGGAGCGGGTGCCGAGGCGGCGGGCGCGGAGCCCGCTCCGGCACCGGAGGCCAGCCCGACGGACGAGGGCACCAGCACGACCTCAGGGCCGTCCGCGGCGCCGAGCCGGAAACGGACCTCGGTCGAGCGGACCGTGGTGTCCCCCATCCGGCGCCCGTCCTGCCAGAGGCCGTTGGCGCTGGTGTCCCGCACATGCCAGCCGCCGGCGACCGGCTCAAGCACGAGATGACGCCGGGACACCCGCGCGTCGTTGATGACGATGTCCGCGCCGCGTGCTCGACCGACCACGCACGGAGCGTCGCCCGTCAGCGTGTTGTGGCCCGCCGGGCTGATCACGCTCAGCGTGGTCCGATCCACCTGTACTCCCCTTTGCCCCTACCGCCATGGTGCCGGCTGCGATGTCAGTGCCGGCCAGGCGACGCCGTGGCCGCGCGACGACGTTGATCGTCCGCTCGACGACACCTAGTCTGCCTTCCCGACCCGACGGATTCTGCACTGATCCGCGACATGTCCGGAAGGCGACGACCGACAAAGCAAACCACCAGGGCGGATGATCCGAACCGCCCGCCTTCGTCCGGCGGGCGGTTCGGCCGTGCGGGGAGCTGGTTCAGAGCTTGCGGTACCGCGCCTCGATGAAGGAGTAGGCACCGAACAGGACCAGGCCGACGGCACAGACGACGAGCAGCACCTGGCCGTACGCCTGGTCGGCGATCGTGCGGAGCGTGCCGTCGAAGCCCTTGGCCTCGTCGGGGTCGAACTCGACGGCGGCCTTGACCACGAACACCCCGGCCAGGCCGAACACGATGCCGCGCGCGACGTAGCCGACCTGGCCGACGCGCTTGCTGGCGGCGCGCATCGCGGGGCTCATCTCCCCGCTCCTGAGCTTCTCCTCGAACTTGGTCGTCACACCCTTGACGATCATGCCGATGCCGACACCGACCACAATCAGGCCGACCGCGCCGACCAGCCACCGGCCACCGGTGTTATCCATGACCCGTGCCGTATACGGAGCGGGCTCACCAGAGCCGGATCCCGAACTACCCGAGGTGAGGAAGGCGACGACGCTGCCCGCGATCACAAGGTAGATCACACCGCGGATACCGGACACCACCCGCTTGGCTGTGCGCTTCTTCTCGTCGGATTCCTCGTGGTGCCCGACGGCCGCTTCCAGCAGGCGCCACAGCGCATATCCGACAAATCCGATGACGAGCAGGATCAGCACCGCCGCGCCGAAGGGCTTGTCCGAGATCTCCCGCAGCGCGCCCTGCCGGTTCGCCTGCTCCCCGGAACCGCCGAACGCGATCTGGAGGGCGATGATCCCGATCAGGACGTAGACCAGTCCTCGGGCTGCGAAACCGAGGCGTGCGGTCAGGTCGACCGCCTTGCTGTCGTGGGCACGCCGGGCCTTGGCGCCGCCGGCAGACGCGGCCGCGCGCCCTGGTCGCGCGACACTGGGTACGGACACGGGTCCTCCTCGACGAACAGTTCGGGCGGAACGCCCTTAGGCCGTCTGCCCGACGGGAGGCCCACAAAACGGATAGGCGTCAGCCGGACGACATCAGGTCACGGACGGTGTCAGGTAACGCAGCAGCACGACGCCGTCGAGCTGGCGGACGTCCACGAGCCGCAGTCGGTGCGCGGTGTCGAACGGGAACGAACCCGGGCCGACGAACGTCGGCGCGGCGGCCTCACCGACGAAGAACGGCGCGATGACCAGGTGCAGCTCATCCACCAGGCCCGCGGTGAGGAACGCGGTGTGCACGGTGGTGCCCCCCTCGACCAGTAGGCGCCGCGTGCCGCGTCGGCTCAGGTCGTCCAGCAGGTGCTCCAGCGGCGGCGCCTCGAGATCGACGACGGTCGCCACCACGGAAAGATCCGGGGGGACGGCCGGCGCCGGCGTCCCGGTCCCGGTACCCGCCCCGGCTCCAGCGCCGGGCCCAGATTCAGGCGCGGGCCGGGGCGCGGCTCCGGCGAACCGGTAGACGACCTTCTCCGCGCCGTCCAGGAAGAAGCGGGCGTCCGGGTCGAGCCGTCCGCCGCTGGTCAGGACGGCGCGCAGCGGCGTCGCCGGCCGGCCGGCCGCCGTCCGCTCGGCTCGGCGGAGCTCCGAGCGGACCGCGAGGCCGGGATTGTCGCGGCGCAGCGTACGGGCACCGACCAGGATCGCGTCGCAACCGGCCCGGACCTCGTCCACGCGGTCGAGATCGGCCTGGCTGGAGAGGACCAGCCGCTGGGGCGAGCAGTCGTCGATCCGCCCGTCCAGTGACATCGCGCAGCTCAGAAGCACGTACGGGCGCGCGGTCACTCCTCGGAGTCTTCGCCGTCCGAGTCCCCGCCGCCTGCCCCGCCGCCACCCGAGCCACCGGAACCACCCGAGCCGCCGACGGCGTTCCCGCAGCGCTGGTCCACCCAGTCCGCGAGCTGGGCGCGGGGGCTGAGCACCGTCGGATCGTCCGCGACGCGGTCGGCGATGGCCCGGATGTCGTCCTCGGGCGCCAGGTCGCGTACGAGGAGGGCGACCAGGCGCGCCGACTCCGGATTCTGTTCGATCTCGCTCGGCTGAATGTTGATCTGTGAGCAGACCACGGTCGCGCCGGCCGCACGGGTCTCCTCGGAGACCTGGTCACAGCCGGCGAGGCCGGCGGCGCCCGCCGCGACGAACAACGCCGCGGCGAATCCCGGCCGACCAGGCCGCGCGCTCCTGCCAGGAGCGGATATCGGTGTCATGTCTCCGAGGATGGCACGGACCGGTCGGTGCGGAGATCTGTCGGAGGTGAGGACTACCGTCTCACGGTGTGCGGATCGCGACCTGGAACATCAACTCGGCCAAGGCCCGGCAGCCCCGGCTGATCGAATGGCTTGACCGCGCGAGCCCCGACGTGGTCTGCCTGCAGGAGACCAAGCTCTCGGACGAGGCGTTCCTCGAGCTCTTCGACGAGGATCTCTTCCGCCGCGGCTACCGGGTCGCGCACCACGGCGACGGCCGCTGGAACGGGGTGGCGATCCTCTCCCGCGCCGGGCTGGAGGACGTACGGCGCGGGCTGCCCGGCGACCCCGGGTTCCCGGGGCCCGAGCCGCGGGCGATCTCCGCGAGCTGCGGCGGGATCCGGATCTGGTCGCTGTACGTGCCCAACGGGCGCACGGTGGAGGACCCGCACTACGCCTACAAGCTGGCCTGGCTGGCCGCACTGCGCGACGTCGTGGCCGAGCTCGCCCCGCAGGGGCCGGTGATGACGCTCGGCGACTTCAACATCGCGCCGACGGACGCCGACGTCTGGGACATCGCCGAGTTCGAGGGCGCGACCCACGTGACCGAGGCCGAGCGCGCCGCGCTCGGGCGGCTGCACGACGCCGGCCTGCTCGACCTGATGCGCGAGCGCTGGCCGGACGAGACCGTCTACACCTACTGGGACTACCGTCAGCTCTGCTTCCCCAAGAACTACGGGATGCGCATCGACCTGACCCTGGCCACGGCCGACGTCGCGGCCCGGGCACGCGCGGTGTGGGTAGACCGGGCCGCCCGCAAGGGCACCGGGACGAGCGACCACGCCCCGGTCGTCGTCGACCTGGACGAGGCGCCGGACGGCGACATCGGCCCGATGGTGCCGCCCCCGTCCTCGCGCGGCTCCTCCGCGCGTGGGTCGTCCTCCCGCGCCGGGGCGGGCACCCGCCGTCGCGCCTCCACCTGACCGCTCCCCGGCCGGCTGCCGACGCCGGCTCGGCCCGTAACGCAGTCGCCCCCGGCGAACGGACCAGACAGGGTCCGCACACCGGGGGCGATCATGCTTCGTTCTCCGGTCAGGCGCTGCTAGCGCGCCGACCGGTGCCGCGTTGGGTCAGGACGCGGGCGACTCGGCCGCCGCGCCGCCGTCACGCAGGGCACCACTCTCGGCGACGGAGCTGTTCTGGGCGCTGGAGCTGTTCTCCGTGCCGGCGCTCCCCTCCGCCGTGGGCAGCTGCGCCGCCGCCGGGGAGGCGCTGACCGGGATCCGCGTGCTGCGCGGCGCCGCCGCCGCTCCCGCCAGCCGGACGGTCAGCACACCGCGGTCGTAGCGCGCGCTGATCCCGGTCGCGTCGACGTTCTCCGGAAGGGCGAACTCCCGGCGGAACGACCCGTGCCACCGCTCGCGGTGTACCCGGCCGTTGACCGTCTTCTCCTGGGTGGACGAACGCTCACCGCGGACGACGAGCGCCCCGCGGTCGATCTCCACCGTCACGTCCTTCTCGACGTCGACACCCGGCAGCTCGAGATTGATCAGAACGTCGTCCCCGTCGACCAGGACATCGGCGCTCGGCACGACGCTCTGCGGACGGTTCGTCGCGCGCAGCGGGCGCACGGTGCGCTCCCGCGAGCCCCACGACCGCCGGACGATCTCGTTGAACTCACGGTCCATGCGCTCGAACGCGGCGAACGGGTCCCACAGGTAGGTGCTCATCTCGGTCGTACTCCCCTCTGGGCGGGGCCTCGTGCGTGAAGCCTCTCGTCGTCGGGCCCGATCGGCCTCTCCGTCGGGCACGTGCATGAGTCTAGACGACTCAATCTTACGAAGGCAAGTGAGCTCAGTAACTCGCATGCCACTGATGTGCAGAACCATTGTTGGAGGAGGCTCTGCTCCTGCGGCGCCACCCCCCACCGCGCAGGACAAACCGCTGCGGGCTCCGACAGTCACCCGCGTTACGGCGCCGACCAGGAGGAACCTCGCGCGAGGACGCCGCCTGACCACCAGTGAGCCGGACCCATGGGCGGGCAGGCCGCCGGACGCGTGAGCGGCCCAGCGCGTCCGGTCGTCCCGGATCGCGCTGGGCCGCGTCTCCGCCCACCGCTGCTCCGTCCCGCCGGCGGGAGACCACCGGCAGGAGGGGTTCGGCGCCCGGGGCGTTACTTGGGGTCCTCCGCGTAGGTCACCTTCACATCGGTGAAGCCGAGCGCACCGAGAAGGCCGCGCAGCATCGCCGTGGTGTTCGTCTTCGCGAGCGCGAGCACCTGGCCGTCGGCATTCGCGGCGTCGGCCATCTTCGCGGACGCCGTCTGGTAGAGCTCGGAGTCATTGCTCTGGCCGCCGAACAGCCCGCCCACCCGGTTCAGCACGCCCCGCTGGCGGGCGACCACGTAGCTCTTGGCGAGATCGAGCCGCGGCTCGGAGATGGTGGGAGCGGGCAGCTGGATGGTCACCGACCGCCGGTCCGCGGAGACGGTGACCGCGCCGTCCCCGAGCTTGCCGAAGTCGATGACCGAGTCGACGGTGCCGACCCCGACGAACAGCGTGCGCTCCCCGCGCAGCGCGTCCGGGATCCAGCGACTGTCCTCCTCCAGGTCGACGACGACCTCGAAGTGCGCGCTCGCCGCGTGGTACTCGCTGAGATCCTCGAGCGAGCGGAGCACGGCCGGCGAGCTGCGGTCGATCGTCCGCTCCTCGAACGGGTTCGGTATCGACGGCCGCCAACCGGCGACGAACGCGAGGCCGGAGATGACGAGGAGCACCAGCACGAGGTAGGCGATCAGGCGGACGGGGCTGAGTCGGGAGCGCACCGCGCGGATACGTCGCGTGGCGCCGGAATCGTCCTGCTCGGTGGAACCAGGCGTGTCCCGAAGGGCGGAACCGGACTCGTCACTCATGGTCGGACATGTACCCGACGAAGATTGCGATCAATCGTTGTCGCGATCGTGCCGCGCGTCGCTTCCCAGCCGCGGGGGCCGGTCAGGAGCGCGGGCGGGAGACCTCGGTGGTGCGGGCGACGACGATCGCGGTGCGGTCGTCGCTCGGCCGGCCCGGGGCGTGGCGCCGCACGACCTCGAACGCGTCGTCCAACAGCTCGGCCGGCGCCCGCCGCGGGTCGCGCAGCAGCTCGGCGACGAGCCGATCGACGCCGAACTGTTGGTGGGCCGCGTTCCTGGCCTCCACCAGCCCGTCGGTGTACACGAACAGCACGTCGCCGGGTTCCAGCCGCAGCACGTCGGTGTGCCACGCGCCGTCGGCGGCGACCAGGCTCGACATGATCGGCCCGGTGGCGGCCAGGCAGGCCACCTCCGCGCGGCGGCCGGCGGCCTGTGGCCGTCCCGGCCCCGTTTCCGGGAGTCCCGGGCCCCCAGCCCCAGCCCCGCCACCACCGCTGCCGCCGCTGCCCGCGCCAGCGCCGCTGCCACCGCTGCCACCGCCAGCGCGGCTGCCAGCGCCGTCACCGACGCCTCCGGACCCGGCGCGGGCCGCCGCCGAGGCCAGTCCTGGCTCCCGCGCCTCCCCGCCGGAGGCACCACGCCCGGACCGGCTCACCGCCTCGGCGCGCGCCCCGCGCCCCGCGCCGGCCGTGCCCTCGACGGCGTCCACTCCAGAAGTGTCCGTTCCGACGAGACCGGCTCCAACGGCATCGGCTGCGGCGGCATCGCGCTCGACGGCCTCGCCCTCGATGGTCTCGCTGACGACGGCACCGGCGACGAACGTGCCGGCGACGGCGACAACCGTCCGCGGACCGGCGGGCTCCCCCGCCCTGGGCGCGCCCTCTCCGACGTCGCCCGCGGTCCCGGCGCGACGCGCCCGGCGCAGCAGCAGCGCGTCCGGATGGCCCGCGTTGGCGAGCCGGACCTCCCCGCTGGCGGGGTCGACCACCGCGACCACCGCGGTCGCGAACATCTCGTCGGTCTCCCCGAGGCTGTCGACGACCCACTCGATCGCCTGGCCGGGATCGGCGCCCCGGGTCAGCGCGGCGTCGAGGAGCTGCTTGAGGCGCAACGCGAAGACACCGGCCACGGCGCCATGGCCGGAGACGTCACCGACCACGATCCCGACCCGTCCGTCCGGGAGCTCGAAGGAGTCGTACCAGTCGCCGGCGAGCTCGCCCTGCGCCGGGTCGACCCGTCCCCGCAGCACCAGCCCAGGCGCCCGCAGCACGGACGGTGTGAGCGCGTCACGCAACGCGACCACCGCCGGCCCCTGCTGGGCGAGGGCCTCCCATGACCGCTCGTTCTGCCGCACGAGCCGGACGAGCTGCGCGCGCATCGCCTCGATGTTGCCGGCGAGCTCGACGATCTCCTCCGGCCCGACCTCGGGGATCCTGGTGTCGTACCGGCCGGCAGCGACGGCGTTCACCGCCCGGCGCAGGGCGTCGATGGGGCGCAGCAGCCACCTGCGCAGCACGGTCAACACCGTGAGTACCACGCCGAGAATCACAAACGCGGCGCTCGCCAGTGAGCTGAGGAGGAGGACCGCGGCGCTCTCCAGCCGCCCGGACGCCGTGGTCTGCTCGTTGTCGATCGCTATCCCGAGATCCGCCACCCGGCCGCGCAGCTCGTTGAAGCGCACCCTGCCGCCGGCCTTTTCGATGTTCCGCGCGATCTGGACGTCGCCGACCTCCATCGCGGCGACCTCGGGTTCGGCGACATCACTGCGCCACGCCTGGTAGGCGGCCTCGATCTCGGCGGTGCCCTGGATGAGGTCGGGGAACTCGGCCAGCAGTTGCTGTAGCCGGTTCATCTGCTGGGGAATCGTGCGATCGGACTCGATGTACGGGCCGAGGAAGCTCGGCTCCTCGGTGATGAGATAGCCGCGGACGGCGCTCTCCTGGTCGACGAAGTCGGCGAGCAGAAGAGCGGTGGTCGTCGCCGCCGGGTCGAGCCGCTCGCCGCGCTCGGCGGCCGCGTTGTTCGCGCGCAACGCGGCGAACACGGCGAGCGCGAGCATCACGGCTACGGCGATCGTGGAGATCGTGACGAGCACGCGGATACCGCTGCGCAGACCCGCCGTCTCACCCACCCGTCACTCCTCCGGCGCACGACCGCGGTGATCCCGGGGGTGTCCCCGGCGAGGCCGTCCCGCCACGACGCACTGTCCTCAGGAGACATTGTCGTCCAGGTCGGGAGACGCCCATCCAGCGGCCATCCGATCAGCAACGCCGGGGCACCAGATCCCGACATCGTTCGGTGTCGACCTCCGGTAGTTCCGGTGTCGGGTATGCATGGTTGGCATGCGTAATCATGGTGCCGGGCAGCGGGTGGGGGCCGGGAGCCGGCACACCTCCGACCGTCGGCACGCCGGGCATCGGCGAGACATCGGCCGGGCATCGGGCAGACGGTGGTGGTCCGCGCGGGACACCGCGCGCGGTAGCCGTCAACGGCGCGGGCCCACGCGTTCGGGCTTCGGCCGCCGGGATCCGGCTCGACGCGGGCCACTGTGGTAACGGTGCGCTCGCACACCCCAACCGATCGTGATCACCAACAGGGCACCGAGGAGGGACCCGACGACCGCCCGTGACGTGGGCTCGGCGCCCGCCGGGTGGGCGAGCACGACCTGACCGACGGCTCCGCCGAGCAGCGCGCCGAGGACGCCCAGCACGGAGGCCGTCCCCAGCATCAGCGGGCGGCGGCCGGGAAGGACCGCTCGGGCCGCCACCGCCGCGAGCATCCCGAGCACGAACGAGGTGAGCACGAACCAGAGCACCGATCGCCCCCCGCCGGCCGCCGCCCGCCCCGGATGGGCCCTGGGCGAACCACGATCACACTGAGATACCCTGCCAACACGTTCGGGAACCAAGCGTGGCGGACGTCCCCCGCCGGGATTTCGTCCTTTCTGGTGGTCCCACCCGATTCGCACGGCGGGCACGGCCGGGGTTCGGCCCCGGACTCCTCGTCTCGACAGGACACCGCCAGGAACGTTCGGCTACCGTGCGTTCGTTCGAGTAACCGAGCAGAAAGAGCGGAACCCACCGGCGCGACTGGTGGTTACCTGTCGTCACCCGACTGTTTCGTCAGTGCAGGCCGTGTGGTGGTGAGGAACCGCGGCGCGGTGAGGAGCATCAGCCCCGGCGGAAGACGCCTCGCGTTCCGCCGGCCCAGGCACGGTCACTCGAACCCGGTCCCGGCACGGCCGTCCGCGGCCGTGCCCATCCCGTGGGCGTACCGCCCTCCTCGTCGCCGTTCGGCGACCATGACGTCCACTCGCCCGAAGGAGATCATTCCGACGATGCCGACGACGACCTCATCAGGCACGCGATGACGGCGAGCACGCCCGCCGAGCCGGCGCGTCGCCAGGCCGCCCCGTCCGACACCGGGCGGGGCGGGGCGACGTCGACCGTCCCGTCCGACACCAGGCGGCGGGGCGGGGCGACGTCGACCGCGCCCGCCCGCGGCCGGCACCGTGGCTCGCGGCCGGTGCCGTCCGACACCGCGGTCTGGACCCGCGGCCTGTCCAAGCGGTACGGCGAACGCCGCGTCGTGGATCACCTGGACCTCCGCGTTCCCGTCGGCGCCCTCTCCGGCTTCGTCGGACCGAACGGCGCCGGCAAGTCGACGACGCTGCGGATGCTGCTGGGCCTGGTCCGCCCGACCGAGGGCCAGGCCTACGTCCTCGGCGAGCCGGTGAGCGCGCCCGATCAGTACCTCGACCGGACCGGGGCGATGATCGAAGGGCCGACGTTCCATCCGGGCCTGTCCGGTCGGCGCAATCTCGACCAGCTCGCCCTGCTGCGCGGACTCGGCCGATCCCACCGGGCGGGCGGAGCCAGCAGGCACGGAGCGGTTGGTGCGGGAGCGGCCGGCCCCGGCCGGCGGGGCCGGCGCGATCGGGTGGCGGAGGTACTCGACCAGGTCGGCCTCTCCACCCGGGCCGACGACCGGTTCAGCACCTATTCCCTGGGGATGAAGCAGCGGCTCGGTATCGCGGCGGCGCTGCTACCGAACCCGGACCTGCTGATCCTGGACGAGCCGACGAACGGGTTGGACCCGGCCGGCATCCGGGAGATCCGCACGTTGCTGCGGGATCTCGCCGGCACGGGGATGACGGTCTTCGTGTCCAGCCACCTGCTCTCGGAGGTGGAGCAGATCTGCGACCACCTGGTGATGATCAGGAACGGCCGGATGCTGTTCCAGGGGCATGTGGCCGAACTCCTGGCGGCCGAGGACCCGCGCATCCTGATGGTGCCCGAGCGCGATGACGACGCCGTCCGGCTCGCCGGGGTGCTGGGCGCGGCCGGGCTGCGCATAGAGATCGAGATGGCCGGCGGGTCACGGCCCATGCCGGCGATGGTCGAACGGCACCCGGTGGTCGTCGCGCACGCGCCCGAAGGGCTGGCGCCGGACATCAACCGGCTGGCCATGCGGGCCGGGATCACCCTGCGGTCGATCCGGACGCACCGGCCGAACCTGGAGGAGACCTTCCTCAAGGCGACGGGGGACGTCGACGGTGACCTGACGATGCGAGGTGGTGCCACATGATCGACGCTTTCCGCTCCGAGTGGGTACCGCTGCTGCGCCGGCGGTTCCTGGTCGGCACTCTCGTCGCCGTCGCGGCCGTCGCCGCGCTGGGCACGGCGCTGACGATCTTCTCGGCGGGCCGCACCGACTTCGACGGCGATCCGGTGTCGGTCGCGATGCTCGCCGCGCCGTCCGGGGTCATCGAGGGCCTGGAGGCGGTGACGATCCTGCTGGGTGTGGTGGCGCTGTCCGTCACCGCCTCGGCGATCGCCGGCGAGTACTCCCATGGGACGCTGCGCAACCAGCTCGTCGCGCAGCCGCACCGGTTGCGGCTGCTGGCCGGCAAGGTGCTGGCGCTGGTGGTCTTCCTCGTGCTCGTGGTCACCGTGTCCGCGCTGGTCACGGTGGGGCTGTCGTTCGCCCTGGCGCCGTTGAACAACATCCCGACCGACGCGTGGCTGTCCCTTCCCGGGCTGGCCGAGTTCGGGAAGGGCCTGGCCAACGTGGCGTTCGGCACCCTCGGCTACGCCGCCGTCGGGGCGCTCGCGGCCGTGGTGCTGCGCTCCCCCGCCGCGGCGATCGCGGTCGGGGTCGCCTACGCCCTGCCGGTCGAGATGCTGGTGTCCCGGATCTACGCCCCGGCCGGCGGGTGGCTGCCGGCGCACCTGATGGAGATCGTGGCCGTCGGCGGCAACGGGTACACGACCGCGTACTCCGCCGCGGGCGTGCGGGTGCTGGTGTTCTGCGGGCTGGCCGCGGCGGTCACGGCGGTGCTGTTCCGCCGCCGGGACGTCACCGCCTGACGACCAGGGCGCCGGCCCGCGCGCCGGCCCGCCCGTCCGACCGCACCGGAACCGCCCGGCGCGCGGGCCGGCGCTCACTCGCGGAGCAGCACGTCCAGGTTCACCCGCAGCAGCCACTGGTCCAGCTTGAACGGCGGGTAGGGCCAGCGGATGCCGTCGAGCACCATCTGGTTCACCGGCAGCCACAGCACGCGGCGCCGCGCGTCCACCGCCCCCCGCCGGATCCCGACGTACCGGGTCGCCGGCCCGCGCAGGTGGTCCAGGCCGACGTCCACCGGGTCCAGGGTCCGGAAGGTCATCCGGCTGCCCCGGCCCGCCGGGCGCACCGCCGTCACTAAACCGTCCAGGCCGGCGAGGAGCACCGTCCCGGTCGTCGGGTCGACGGTCAGGCTGCGCACCAGCCCGCCGCGGTCGGTGTTGGCGACGAGGAAGTCCGGCCGGTTGTCCTGGCCCCAGGTCGCGACCGGCCAGTTGCCGGTGGCCGGGGTCCGGGTGACCAGGCCCCGCTCGCGCCCGAGCTTCGGGTAGACCGCGAGGCGGTCGGCGCGCAGCCCGTCGGCCTTCGTCCGGGCCACGTAGAGGGTGCCGTCCGCGCCGAAGCCCGCGGTCTCCATCCGCGAGCCGTCCTGCACGGCGCGCACCGCGGTGCTGCGCGGGATGATCCGGCCGGTCGACGCCTGGTACGAGAACTCCTGGATCGGGAACGGATGCGTGACGTAGTCGGCGCCCCGGCAGTCGCTGATCAGGACGAAGCGCTCGTCGTCGGCCTCGCTGGTCGGGTCGGCGACGACCTCCCGCGGGTTGACCACCACCTGTACGCCCAGCGGCCGGACCTGCGGGTACTGCCAGTACGCGCGGACGCGGCCGTCGAGGTCGAGGACCATGAGCGCGCCGTTCTCCGTCCCGCCGTAGCCGGTACCGAGGTACTGGGCGACGACCAGGTGCCCGCTGCGCGGGAGCCTGGCGATGGACGCGGGGCCGCGCGGCGAACGCGGCTGCCCCTGGTAGATGACGGGGAAGGCGGTGGCGGCGATGTGCGGCTCGAGGGTGCCCGCCAGGGCGTCGGCGGTGCGCGACAGCCCCGGGTCGTAGCGCCACGCGCCGCCCGGGCCGCCGCGGCGCAGTTGCCCGAAGGCCGGCAGCTGGCCGTAGGTCCGCACGTCCCAGTTGTAGTAGGGCATCAGCGAGGTGAAGACGGCCCGCTCGCCCTCCTCCCCTGCCGGCGCGGGCACCACGATGACGTCCGAGACGTCGCCGCCGCCGATGCCGGCGAAGGCGGGGTCGGCGCGCGGCTGCGCCTCCCTGCCGGTGGAGGACGGGATGACCAGGCGGGTGAAACGGCGCCCCTCCGGCTCGAACAGGCCGAGCTCCATGCCGGTCCCGGTGAGCTTCGACTGGTCGTCGGTGAACGGCGTCGTGCCGATGAAGACCGTTCCGTCCGCCGCGACCGCCGACATGAACCCGGCCTGCCCGGGGCCGAATCCCCAGCCAGGCACGTCGACGACGTCGATCCTGGACGCGGAGCCGAGATCACCGAACGTGCCCGGCGCGCCGAAGATCGTCAGCAGGTCCTCGGGGATCTCCTTGAGCGAGCCGGGGGGCAGGGACGGAGCCGCGGTGGCCCCGCCCACCGGCGTGGACGCGTGCGGCGACGGCAGCCACGACGGCGGGCCGGAGCCGTCGTCGAGCAGGCGCCACGCGGCCGCCCCGGCGGCGGACAGCGCGCCGAGGCCGGCCACGCCGGCGATCAGCCGCCGGCGGGTGAACGCCGGAGCGGGAGCGCCCGGCCGGCCGGAGCGGGGCCTCCCGAGATCGTTGGTGGCGTCCGGGTCGAGCTCGGCCGCGTCGGTCCGGTCGGCCGCGTCGGTCGGGTCCGGCATCAGATGCGGGCGGCCCTGGGACGGAAGACGATCGTGTTGACGTAGCTGTCCCCGGTGCCCTCGGCGACGGCGCGCAGGTACCCGTGCTGGGCGACGGCCTCCATCCCGCGCTGGTGACCGACCAGGTCGAAACCCTCGAGCCGGTGCCACACCCCGTCGAGGTGGAAGGTGCCCTCGTAGCCCCAGCTCGCCAGCAGGTCGAGGGTGTCGGCGGCCGGCGACCGCGCGTCCTCCACCTCGACGACCAGCACCGGCCGGAACCGGCGCACCAGGCCCTCGGCGCCGCGCAGGACGGCCAGCTCGTGCCCCTCGACGTCAACCTTGATCAGGCCGACGTCCCGCAGGTCGAGCGAGTCCAGCCGGATCGTCTCCACGTCGACGGCCCGGCCCTCGGCGGCGGAGGCCCCGGCCGCGTCACGGCCGGTCGGACGCAGCAGCGAGGCACGCCCCTCGGTGCCCCGGCCGCCCGGGGGCAGCCACAACCGTGCCGTCCCGGCCGTGTCCGACGCCGCCTTCGGCACCACGGTCACGTTGGACGGCGCCGTCCTGGCCACGAAGTCGGCCAGCTCCGGGTTGGCCTCGACGGTCACCACCGACCGGGCCACCCTGGACAGCCAGTACGTCCACGGGCCGTACCAGGCACCCACGTCGACCGCGGTCTGGTGCGGGTCGACGAACATGCGGACCTGGCTCAGGATCGGCTCGAAGCGGCGGTGGGCGTAAGCGATGGCCGAGGCGAAGACCTTGTCGGGGATGCGCTCGGCGAGGGAACTGGTCAGGGCCACGGATACTCCGTTCGGACGGCCCGCCGGAGGGCGGGTCGCGATGGGCCTCCGGCCCGCCGTCCGGCGGGCTGCTTCGGGCCTTGGTGGGAACGTTCGCCGGGCACGGACGCCCGGCACGGGTGGGCGCTGGCTGCCGGCGACGCGGCGAGCGGTGCGGCGAGCGGTGCGCTGTCAGGTGTCACCAGACGCCGACGGGCTGTGCCTCCCCGCCGGGAGGATGCTGACCCGGAGGGACCGTACCCGCCTCGCCGGTGGCGGCGGCCGGCGCCGTGGCGGCCCGCGCGTCGGCGCGGTGCAGGCGGTGTACCAGGGCCCCGAGGACCAGCGCCGTCATGGCATGGCAGGCGAGCCCGGCCAGCGAGGTCCGCATCGGGTCCCCGCCGGCGAGGCCCAGCGCCGCCGCCGTGACGACGGCACACACCGTCAGGACCGCGACGACCTGCCGCTGGGCCGCGCCGAGCAGGTAGGTGGTGAACATCAGCGTCACGGCCAGGCAGGTCATGCCGAGCGCGAGCACGGACAGTGAGGAGGCCGCGCCTGCGAGGTCGGGTCCGAAGACCATCGACAGCAGCGGCCTGGCGGCCACCGAACCGAGGGCGGCGAGCAGCAGCCCCGGGGTGACGACGAACGCGAGCGCCACCGCCAGCACCGGGGCCGTGCCGTGCCCGGCGGCCCGCCTGCGCGCCGCCTCGGGCAGCAGGAAGTTCGCCACCGCCAGGCCGATGAACACCGGGATCTTGCACGCCGTCGAGATCGCCGCGTAGGCGCCGGCCCCGTCGTGGTCCAGCCAGCCGACGATCACGACGTCCATGTTCTGCAGCAGCGCGAGCGGGACGAGCGCGCCGAGCGCGACCCAGGTGTCGGCCAACAGCCCGCTGCGGCCGGACCGCGTCGGCCCGGGGATGAGCAGCGGGCCGGTGGCGGTCAGCGGGCGAGGCCCGGACACAGCCGTGTCCGGGGCCCCGTCGGGGCCCGGGGCCTGCTCACCGAGGGCCGGCGCACCGCCGGAACGGACCGGCCCGGTGAACGTCACTCGGCTGTCCGGTGCTCCGGTGGAGGGTGGTGCCGCCGCGGGGGGCTTCGCGGCCCTCGCCGGGCGCGGGACCTTCGCGACCCCCAGTCGGGCGTGCTCGGCGCCGAGCGCGATGCCCAGCACCAGCCCGAGCCCCGCGCCGTTGACCCCCAGGCCCGCGCCGACGAAGGCGACGATCAGCCCGATCCGCAGCGCCGCCTCGACCACGAAGTTGACCGCCAGGCGCGGATAGGCCCCCCGGGCCTGGAGCACCCCGCGCTCGACGCACAGCAACGTCCACACCGCCGCGCCGATCACGGCCTCGGCGACGGCCAGCGGGTGGGCGTAGGAGAGCAGGGCCGCGGCCGGCCGGCACAGCAGCACGGCGGCGGCCGACGCGGCGACCACACCGATGCCACAGACACCACGCAGGCGCCTGATCCAGGCCCGCTGGGCGCGCCGGCTGTCGCCGTCATCGGCGGTCTCCCGCTGCACGACGGCGATGAGCAGCGCGTTGCCGACCACCGAGAGGATCATGAAAATGCTGACCTGGACGACCACCGCGCCGTACCGGGCCGGGTCGAGCACCCGCGCGAGCACCAGGTTCATGAACAGGTTGAGACCGTTCACGAGGACACCCGCGACCGCCAGCGCCGCCGGGCCGGCCAACATCCCGGCGATCATCGCCCGGGAGCGCGTCGCCATCTGCCTCTTCCTGGGTCCGTGTTCCTGGGTCCGTGCGTTCCTGCCGCGGTCGGTGCTCCGCGCTGGTTGGTACTCCGCGCCGGTCGAGGCGGGCCACCGGCTGGCGGGCGGAATTGCCGGTAATCGTACGACCACACACAACGGGCCGTCGCGGGCGGCGGTCCCGTAGCGCCCCCCGAAGGTGGGGGGCGGCCGGCCAGTAGGTTTGCGCCGCGAGACCTCCAGCGATGGGAGACATCCGGTGACCACAGCCGCGCCCCGGCCCGTTCACGCCCTCACCGGGCGTCACCTGGTCTTCCTCAACTGGCGCGACAACGCCCATCCGCAGGCCGGCGGGGCGGAGCTGTTCTGCCACTCGGTCGCGGAGCGGTTCGCCGCTGCCGGCGTCCGCGTCACCCTGCTCACCTCCCGCCCACCGGGCGCCGCCGCCGCGACCACGGACGGCGGGGTCGCCGTGCGCCGCGGCGGGGGCACCTTCGGGGTGTACCCGTCGGTGCTCGCCCGGCTGGCGCGGATGGTCCGCTCCGGGGAGCGGGTCGACGCCGTCGTCGACTGCCAGAACGGCATCCCGTTCTTCAGCCCGCTCGTGCTGCCGAGCCGGATTCCGGTGGTGCAGGTGCTGCACCACGTCCACCAGAAGCAGTTCCCGCTGTACTTCCCGCGGCCGGTGGCGCGGATCGGCCAGCTGCTCGAGACCCCGGGCAGCCGGTGGGTCTACGGCCGCCGGCCGGTGGCCGTGGTCTCGCCGTCCACCAGGGACGAGGCCCGTGGGGTGCTGGCGCTGCCCGGGGCCCGGTTCCTCGTCCCGAACGGCGTCACCATCGCCGACGGTGATGGTGACGCCGGCGGCGATGCCGTCGCCTCCGGCGGCGCGGGCGGGACGGACGGCCCGTTCGGTACCGAGGGCGCCATCGGGGCGAGGGCGGCGGCGCCCACGATCGTGTGTGTGGGCCGGCTCGTCCCGCACAAGCGCCTGCACCTGCTGATCGAGGCGCTGCCCGTGCTGGTCGGGCGGCACCCGGGCCTCAGCCTGCACCTCGTCGGCGACGGGCCGGACCGCCGCCGCCTCGCCGACATCGCCGCCCGGTTGATGCTCACACAGGGCGACGGCTCGTCGGACGCGACCGTGCGCTGGCACGGATTCGCGGCTCCCGAGGTCCGCGACGCCGTTCTGGCGTCGGCCTGGCTGACGGTGAACCCCTCCCACGGCGAAGGATGGGGCCTGTCGGTACTCGAGGCGAACGGGATGGGGGTACCGGCGGTCGCGTTCCGGGTTCCGGGACTGCGCGACTCCGTCCGCGACGGGGTGACCGGCTGGCTGGTGGACGAGCCCGGGCAGCTCGCCGACGCGGTCGACCGCGCGTTGACCCTGCTCGCCGACCCGGCGCGGGCCGGGGAGATCCGCGCGGCCGCGCGGGCGTGGGCCGGCGGCTTCAGCTGGGACACCAGCGCCGATCTGCTGGCCGCCGTCATCGGCTCCGAGCTCGACCGGCTCGCCGGGGCCGGCGCGGGCGGCCGCTCGGCCGGGGGCCCGGGCGAGCCTCCGGCCCGGCACGCGCCGGCACGCCCACTCGCCGCCCGCCCGCCGCGGGACCGGCGGCGCCGCGACGACCAGGCGACCTGGGTCGAGTTCGATCTGGCGCCGGGTGCGGAGGTTCCCGTGCTGCGCCGGACCGATCTGGTCTTCGAGATCGCCCCGGAATCCGGTGCGGCCGGCCCGGAGCCGGGGCTGCCGGGCCCGGGGCGCCGGTTCGTCGCGCTGTTCTACGGGGCCGACAGCACCGGGGCCCGCACCGCGCTGGCCCGTCGCGGGCTGCGGCCGGCGCAGCGGCCCCGCGCGGCCACCGGCGAGGACCTGCTCCTCGCCGCCACGCACGCCGGCCCGAACCGCGCCAGCGCCAGCGCCGCCGGCGGCGGCGGCGTACGGCTACGGGACATGGCCGGCTGAGCCGTCCGAGGTCGGTCCGGGTGATGCGGGCCGGGCCGGCTCGGCACGGCGCAGCGCGAGTGCGGCGACCGTCGCGGCGAACGCCAGCGATCCGAGGGTCTGGGCCTGCCAGCCGAACGCGCCCTCGCCCGAGAACGGAATGCTGTCGGGGCTGACCGCGACGGCGATGCCGGAGCCGACCATGCCAGCCACCGCCAGCACGCCGAGCATCACCGGGAACCGCCGACCGACGAGGACCAGGACCGGTACCGCGAGCGCCAGCCAGCCCGCTACCAGGAACACCGCGGCTGTCGCCAGCGCCATCCCCGCCCAGGCGCCCGGAACGCGGGTGAGCAGCCCGACCAGCGGGACGCGCCCCGGCTCGAGGCCCAGCGGGTACCCGTCGGGGTCGGAGCGGCGCCGGAGCCGGTGCCGGCCCGGGACGGCCGCCAGGACGATCAGGAGAACGACCAGGGCGAGCCCGATGAGCAGGTTGCGCCGGTACTCCTGGCCGGGAAGGTTCTCGATCACGACCGTGCCGGCGGCCCCCGCCGGCACGATCCAGCCCTGCGCCCAGCCGTCGAGCCGGACCGCGGTGAGCGGCTTCCCGTCCAGGGTCGCCGTCCAGGACGCGTTCGCGTTCTCCCGCACCGACACGAAGGACCTGGCGCCGGCGCCGATCTCGATCGTCCGCCGCTCGGCGCCCCACTCCCCGATCCGGGTCGTCCGTGGCTTCTCCGTGCTGGTCGCGGCGGTGGTGCCGACCAGGCTGAGCGAGTCGACGAGCATCGTCGACTGGCCGAGGTCGACGGTGATCAGGTGCTGACCCGGGTCCAGGGTGATCTGGTGGCCCTCCGAGCACAGGCTGATGCGGAACGGCCGCGCGGTGGCGAGGTCGCTGTATTTGCCCTCGACCTGGATGTCGTGGCGGACTCCGTCGATCGTCAGGGCCGGCCCCTGGCCACATGGGATGACCAGCGGATCGTCGGAGGAGTCGACTTCGGCGCCGGCCGGCGGCGGGAGGGCGCTCGCGGTGCCGGTGAGGGTGAAGGTGAGGCGGCGGGGCACCTCGAACCGCCGGGAGAGCGTGATCTCCTCGGATCCGCCGAAGGGCTGGAGCGGGTCGACCCTGGTCCGCTCGAAGGAGTAGGCGACCAGCCCCTCGTCCGGTGCCTGGAACTCGTCGACCATGTCGGCCGGGGCCTGGGCGTACCGCTGGAACCGCACGCCGGGGATCTCGATCTCGCGCAGGCCGGCCCCGAGGACGGGGTCGGTCTCCCGGCTGACCTTGTCGAAGGTGATCCTGTACCAGCGGCTCATCCCCGGGGGCACCGCCAGCCGCTGGATGTCCTCGATCGGCGAGACCCGGGTGACCGCCGACCCACGCTCGGTGGTCACCCGCAGCGCCTCGACCTCCGGGCGCCAGCCGCCCTCCTGCAGCAGCCGGATGTCGATGTAGGGCACGGACATCTCGCGGCCGACGTCGAGCTGGATCCACTGTCCCTGGGAGGTCGCGCCCTGACGGCGCCGCGCCGTCCAGGAGGTCGAGGTCTGCCCGTCGACGGCCGCGGACGGCGCGAAGTCGGGAGCCGCGAGCAGGTCGTAGCCGTAGGAGGAGGCCTGCACGGACATCCCGTCGGCGTAGCCGGCGACGGTCTGGTGACCGACCACCGGCCGGTCGACCCACTGGCTCGGCGCGCCGGGCCGGCCGGCGACGGTCTCGTCCGGGCCGAGCAGGTAGGACGCCGAGTCGTGCACGATGCCGAAGGTGTAGTCACGGCGGGTGTTGGTGTCGGTGACGGCCCAGGCCGTCGTGGGCGTGACGACCTGGGACGCCGGCGGAGGATCGGCGATGGGCGCCCGCGTGATCGCGGTGTCGTCGGCCGCGCCGGCCGCCGTGCCGCCGGCGGGGCGGTCCGGCTCGGCGAGGTCCCCGGCCAGCACCACGGCTCGATCGGCGCTGAGCAGCCCCTGGCCGGCGAGCTGCACGGTGGCCTCGGGGCCGCCGGAGACGACGACCCCGGTGTCGACCGGGTAGGCCTGGACCATGCTGGCTCCCCCGGGCACCGTCCAGATCTCGATCGCCGGGACCTTCTCGGCGGACTCGCTCAGGGATTCGACGAGCCGGGCCTTGGCGGTGGTGCGGGCCTGGACCTCGGGCCCGAAGGACGCCGCCCGGACCAGGCCCGAGCTCTCCAGCGAGCGGTGTAGCTGGTCCGTCGACGGCGGGATGTCCCAGTCCTTCTGCTCGATGTCGTTACGCACGAGCACCTGGCCGACCCCCGCGCGGGCCAGCGTCACCCCGAGCCCGGGGGTGGAGCCGGTGGCCATCATGTGTTCGATGCCGTCCATCAGGCGGGTCGTCCCGACACCGCCCAGCGGGATGATGTTGCGCACCCCCCAGGGGGTGCGGGCGAGCCACTGCAGCGGCTCGTCGAGGGGGCGGCCCCACTGGTACTCGCCGAACGGGGCGCCCGGCAGGACAAGGGCCCGCCCGCCCTCGGGATGGTCCGCGAGCCAGTCGGCCGCCTGGGCCCAGTAGTCCGGCACCTTCGTGAAGGGGCGGGGCTGCAGGCCCTGGCCACGCAGCATCGGTGCCATCCCGGCGACCAGCGTCCCGACCGTCACCAGGATGGCCAGCACCGGGACGAGCCTGCGCCGATCATCGCCGGCGCCCTCCGCGCCGCGCCGTGCCCTGCCCGCGGGCCCGGCGTCCTCAGGCGGGCCGGCGGCGCCGGCCCGGACCGCGCCGGGACGCCACGAGAGGGCCACGCCGAGCAGGTGCGCGAGGCCCAGCGCCAGCGGCAGCCGGACGACCGGCTGGAACTTGTAGACATTGCGCAGGAACCCGAACGGCTCGGTCAGCAGCGAGCGGACGCCGTCCGCGAGCGGGCTGCCCGGCTGGCCCGGGTAGGCCGCCGCCACCGCCACCACCCCGACGGCGAGCGTGACAAGCAGGAAGCGGCGGGCTGGGAGATCCCGGCGGACCAGGCCGGCGAGACCGAAGGCGGACACCACCGCCGAGGCGACGACCGCCAGCGGGGTGCTCACGTACTCCTGGGCCGCCGGCAGCCAGGGGGTCGGCAGCGAGAGGTAGGCCATCCAGTCCGCGGCGCCGCGCAGCGTCTCACCGACCGAGGTGGTTCCCGTCGTGGTGTCGGCGGTCTCGGTGAAGGGGAGGAAGTTCAGCCCGTAGCGGCCCTGGACGGCCAGCGCGAGCATCCACCAGGCGCACGCCAGCACCACGCACACACACCACCATGCCCGCAGTGCCCAGGCCCGCCGTGTCGCGCCCGCGAACACCAGGACGACGGCCGGGCAGAGCAGCACACACAGCGTGACGGTCGCGTTGATACCACCGGTGCACAGCACCGCCAGCCCCGACAGGGCCGCGGCGCGCCGCGGCGACAGACGCGCGGCGGCCAACTCCCGGGCCCGCTCCCCGGTGTCGTCACGGTGGCCCGTGTCCGCCCCGCCGGCGCCGTCGGGGCGCAGCGCGAGGATCAGCGGCAGGGTGATCCAGGGCAGCATCGCCGCCCCGACCATCGCCACGGACGTCGCGCCGACCTTGCCGAGGAACATGGGCGACAGGGCGTAGCTCAGGCCGGCCAGGAACCGGGCGCTCGGCCGACCGATCCCGAGCGCCTCGGCGAGGCGGACCGTGCCCCAGGCGGCGGTGGTGAGCAGCACCGCCATCCACAGCCGCTGGGTGATCCACGGCGGCACGCCGAGCAGGTTCCCCAGCCCGAAGAAGGGGCCCATCGGGAACAGGTAGCCGGCGTACTGGTTCGGCAGGAAGCCGAAGTCGGACGTCGAGTTCCACAGGTGCGTGGCCGCCGACATGAACCGCCACGGCTCGAGCGGGACGTCGAGCTTGGTGTCGGCTGTCAGCTTCCCCGGTGCCTGGAGGAGGAACAGCAGGACGAAGCCGGCGAACATCGCCAGCAGCGGCCGGCGGGAGGCCCGGCCGGGCGCCGCGCGGGGGCGGTCGGACCGTGACCGGCCCGCCCCGCGGAGGCCGCGGGCAGGGGCTCCCGCGGACGTGTGATCGGCGGCCGGGTCGGTCGGACCCGGGCGGACGGCGTGTCCGGCCGGCGAGGAGGAGATGGGAGGCTCCAGGCGGTAGTCGGGATTGGCCCGACCTTCATACAACCTCGCACCGACAGGGCTGGGGACCGGTGCGGCCGGCGGGAGCCGGTGACGCCCGGGCGGCGGCCGGTTCCCGCGGCGGCGCGACCGGGCCCGGGCAGGCTCCGCTGGTCACGGTGCGGGCGCAGGACCGGGGATCTCACCGCGGGAGGGCGACGGGGTGAACCGCCCGGTCCCGTGCGCCACGCTCACGGCTGGAACCGCGGGAGCGGGACGCGGCATGGGGCGGGGCACCGCGGGGGGCCGCGCGGGGGCGGCGGGCAGCGCGGGAAGGGCCGTGGGCCGGGCCGGAGCAGCCGCGGGCAGCGCGGGAACGGCCGTGGGCCGGGCGGGAGCGGCGGCGGTCGTGGGCCGGGCGACAGGCACCGGCCGGGCCGGTGTGCCGGGCCGGGTACGAGCCGTCGGCCGGGCCGGTGTGCCGGGCCGGGTGGGGGTCGCGGGCACTGGCAGCTGGCCGGGCGGGGCACCCTGCGGTTCCCCCGCACCGCGCGGCGTGGCCGGCCGGCCGAGCAGCTCGGACGCGTCCACGACGCCGAGCTCGCCCAGCCGCTGGCGACGGCTGACCGGCGGGAGCCCGACCCGGCTGAGATAGCGGCGGGCCCGGACGACGTCGACGAGCATCGCGGGGGTGTGCCGGGTAATCCGGAAGGTGCCGCCGGGCGTCTCCTCCCAGCGCACGGGTACCTCGGCGATGCGATAGCCCACCGAGCGCGCGATCGAGAGCACCTCGACGTCGAATCCGAAGCCGGTGGAGCGCGCGAGACTGAAAAGAATCTTGGCTTCCGCGTGCCGAAACGCCTTGAAGCCACACTGCGTGTCAGCGACGTCCAGCGCCGCGAGTGAACGCGTAATCTGGTTGAAAGCCCAGCTACCGGCCCTGCGGCCGCTTGTCCGGGTGGCTCCGTCGCCGATTCGCCGCGAACCCAGCGCCACCTCGGCGTGCTCGAGCGCGGCGAGCAGCAACGGCAGGTCGTTCACGTCGGAGGCCCCGTCGGCGTCCATGAAGACGATCGACCGGCCATGCGCGGCCGACACGCCCGCCCTTACCGCGGTGCCCTTTCCGCAGTTCCACGGCAGGCGTACCACACGGTGGTTCGGAAAGCCCTCGAGCAGGTCCTCTGCGACCCCGGCGGTGCCATCGGTGCTGCCGTCGTCGACGACGATCACCTCAGCCCTGGGGATCTTGCCCACGACAGCCAGCAGCCGCGGCAGGGACGCCGGAAGACGAAGTGCCTCGTTGTAAGCGGGAATGACCACGCTCACGGGCACAAGGTCCATTACTCACCCCTCGGCTGTGACGACAGGAGCGATGACCGGACCCTCACCGGATGGAGTCTGTCCGTGGCGACCAGTCTGAATCGCCGAGTTTCGGGGGAGTTGCGTGCTCTGTCAACTTCCTCCCGTCTTAGCGACGTCTGTACGCCAGAGGGCGACAGATCCGCTCGCTTACCGGTCATACCCGCGCAACGATCGCCGCAGATCGGCGCTCAGCATACGGAATGGCCTGAAGATCGACGCCGCTGGGCAGACGGGGTTCTTCATGGTCAGCGGCAACACCGGGAACATTGTACGCAACGACACCAAGGTGCTACTCATCGTTCACATCTACCTCCCGAGAAGCCCCGGATCGTCACATGTGTACCTGGACCCGGAAACAGCACGAAACTTCGGGACCTGACGGCGACGTCGGTGTCGACGGTCGCACGAACCACGGCGGGGATGTCCGGCGGGTGGCCCCGGCGGCACCCCGCGACGGGGCCACCCGCCGCCCCGGGGCCCGGTACGACCCGGTTCTCGACCACCCCGCGAACATGGGGCCACCAGGAGATTTCCCAATGGGAACAGCCCCCTGGCCACGGGGCGCCGGCACCGGAGATGCGGGCGGTCACTACGTCCGCGGAATACCACCATCGTGCGTTCCGCCGGCCGTACGGCACGGGGATCCGCGCATCCGCGCACGCACGCGGGCACCATACGGTTCGAGGCCTTTCCGGCGGCCCGCACGCGCCCGACGTACCGCGGCCGCCGGCCACCGCGCGCGGACCTGACGGGAGGCGGCATGCCACGTGACGACCAACACCGCGCCGACGCGATGCTGCGCGGCCTGGTGGGCGCCGGGCGCTCCCGGCTGAGCCTCAGCGCCGCGATGCGCGCGCGGGACGTCTCCCGCCCCACCGAGGCGGACCTGGCCTGGGCGGAGCAGGCGGTCGTGCTGCGCCACGCCCACCCCGCGCCGGCGGGGCCCGGCGGCGCCACGGATCCGGCGGCAGGCCGCGCCGCCACGCGCTCCGCCGACAGCCCCGGCCCGTCAGGCCCGTCAGGCCCGTCGGACCCGTCAGCGGGCCGAGGGCGCGCCGGACGGCCGCGGCGGGCCGGTGGGGCCCGCCGCGGGCCGAACGGCGCTCAGGACGCCGGCGAGGAGGGGGACGGCTCGGGGATCTCCCCGGAACGCTCGTAGGCGGAGATCATCCGCAGTCGGCGGAGGTGACGCTGCTCTCCGCTGAACGGCGTCGCGAGGAAGATCTCGACCAGCTCCACCGCCTCGGGCAGCGAGTGCATGCGGGCGCCCACGCTGATCACGTTGGCGTCGTTGTGCTGGCGGGCGAGGGTCGCCGTCTGTTCGCTCCAGACCAGGGCCGCACGCACCCCGTCAACCTTGTTGGCGGCGATGACCTCGCCGTTCCCCGAGCCGCCGATCACGATCCCCAGGCTGTCGGGCTCCGCCGCGGCGGCGGCCGCGGCGGCCATGACGAACGGCGGGTAGTCGTCGTCGGGGTCGTACTCGACAGGCCCGTGGTCGACGGGGGCGTGGCCGAGCTCCGCGAGGCGCGCGACGAGAGCCTTCTTCAGGTGGAACCCGGCGTGATCAGAACCCAGATGGACGCGCATGATGCGCCATCATGCCCGGTCACCGCGCACCGCCGCGCGGGGGTGACCAACCCCTCGCGGATCAGTCGAAGATCGGACCCTGTTCGCGGCTGCGCTTGAGCTCGTAGAAGCCAGGTGTCTCCGAGACCAGGAGGACGCCGTCCCACAGCCGACCGGCGGCCTCGCCGCGCGGGGTCGGAGTGATCACCGGGCCGAAGAACGCGTTGTCCCCGATCGCGATGACGGGCGTCCCGACGTCCATGCCGACCCGGCCGATGCCGTCGGAGTGGCTGGCCCGCAGCCGCTCGTCCCACTCCGTGGAGTGCGCGGCCGCCGCCAGCGCCGGGTCGAGGCCCACCTCCTCCAGCGCGGCGACGAAGGTCTCCTCCGTCAGCTCGGCCTTCTCCAGGTGACGGCGGCGGCCCAGCGCCGTGTAGAGCGGGAGGAGGATCTCCTCCCCCGCGGTCGCGGCGGCGGCGATGCAGATGCGCACCGGCCCCCACGCCTGCTTCATCAGCTCCTGGTACTGCTCGGGCATGTCCCGGCCGTCGTTGAGGACCGCCAGGCTCATGACGTGCCACCGGGTCCGGACCGGGCGGACCTTCTCGACCTCCAGCATCCAGCGCGAGGTCAGCCACGCCCAGGGGCACAGCGGGTCGAACCAGAAGTCCGCGTCGACGACCGCCGGCTCGGGGGTGGGCAGTGCCTCGACGTTGCCCACCGCGGTGCCGGCGGCATCCACGGATCCGGCCCGGTCGGCGGGTGCGGCGGGCCCGTCGGCGACAGGATCTACCGAGACGGCGACGTCGGCTGACATGGCAGCTCCAAAGGTGGCGCGCGGAACAGGACGGGGTCCGGCCCGATGGCCCGGAAGGGCCATCGGGCCTCGTTCCCACGTCAACCATCCGCGGGCTGCGGATCCTTCCCGGCCGAGGCCAGGTATGTCGCCACCCGGTTGACCACCGCGACGAAGGGCACCGCCGCGATCGCCCCCGGGATCCCGGCGAGCACGCCACCCGCGGACAGCGCGATGACGATGGCCAGCGGATGCAGCCGGACCGCCCGACGCATCACCAACGGCTGCAGCAGGTGGCCCTCGACCTGCTGCACCGCGATCACGACACCCAGGATGATCAGCGCGTCGGGCACGCCGTTCGACACGAGCGCGACCAGCACGGCGGCGATGCCGGCGACGGTCGCGCCGACGATCGGGATGAAGCCGCCGAAGAACGTCAGCAGCGCCAGCGGCGCGACGAGCGGGGCGCCGACGGCGACCAACCCGATTGTGATGCCGACCGCGTCCACCGCGGCGACGAACACCGTGCCCCGGATGTAACCGGTGAGGGTGAGCCAGGCCTCCCGACCCGCGCCGCGGACCCGGTCCTCGGCCCCGCTGGGGAACCGGGTGACGATCCAGCTCCAGATCCGCTCGCCGTCGTAGAGGAAGAAGAAGGTCGAGAACAGTGCGACCAGAATGCTGGTCAGCACCTCCGCGGCGACCGACGCCGTCGACAGCACGCCGGAGACCACCCGGCCGCGGTTGCTCGTGAGGCTGCTGCGGATGTCGTCGACCAGGTTGTCGATCTGGCCCTGGGAAAGGTGGAACGGGCCGTCCGTCAGGTAGTCCCGGACCTGGTCCACGCCCTCGCTGACCTGGTCGGCCACCGCGGGGATCTCGTTGGCGGCGTTGAAGCCCACCGCGACGCCGGCCCCGACGACGAGCAACAGGAAGATCAGCAGGGCCGCGAACGCCGCGCCGAGCCTGGGCACGCCCATCCGCTGGAACCGGTACGCGATCGGGTGGATGAGAGCCGCGATGAGCAGGCCGGCGATGACCGGGATCACGACGATCCGCACCCGTCCCACGATCATGGCCAGCACGTAGACGGCCGTCCCGATGATGAGCAGACGCCAAGACCACGCGGAGGCGACGCGGAGGGACACCGGCACGTGCTGCTCGGCACGGCGCGCCGTCGAGCCCTGCGTGGCGCCAGCGGCGGTGCTGCCCGCTCCGGCCGCTCCGGCCGGACCGGCCCGGCGTGGCTCCTGCTCGGGCGGGCCGGCACCGGCCCCCGAGCGGGCGAGGCGCAGCCGGCGTGGGATGCGCTGGCGCGGGCCGGCCGGAGCGGGCCGGCCGTCGGGACCCGGGCCGCCGGCGGAACCCGCGGAGCCTGGTGTGGCCGGGCCCGCCGGGCCCGCCGAGCCTGGTGTGGCGGAGCCGGCGGCCCGGGAGTCGGCCGCGGCGTCCGCGGCCGCCCTCCTCGGGCCACGCCGAACCGGGACCCGGCCCAGTCCCGCCACCCGCCGCACCGCTACCCCCTACGTCCGGTGTCTGAAGGTTCCGTCCTTCGGGACATCCAACCCGATGGTCGGCGCAAGCTTCCACCAAGGGTGAGAACAACGCACTCAGCACACGTCCGAACAACGCGATCCTGTGGCCGGACCAGGCCGGAGGTGCCAGGACAGGACGGGCCCGGCGGCCCCCGCCGGGCCGGAAGCGGGCGGGTCGGCGTGCGGTCCGGACGTCGCCGGCCCCGCGTCCGGGCGTGGGAGACTGGTCACCGAGGTCAACGTCATGGCCGCGTGCGACCGCGACGCGGCGCGCACGTCCAGTGGTTCGCCGGCCCAGTGGGCCGCATGCCCAGTGGCCGCGCGTCCTCGCCGACTCCGCGACGTTTCTGCGAAAGGATCCGGGTGCCTCACAACCTCACCCGCGACGAGGCGCGCGAGCGCGCCCGCCTGCTGGCCGTCTCGTCCTACGACGTCGAGCTCGACCTCACGGTCGGCGACGAGACCTTCCTGTCCAGCACCACCGCGTCGTTCACCTGCGCCGAGCCCGGCGCGTCGACCTTCGTCGAGCTGGCCGCCCCGGCGGTGCGCGAGGTCGTCCTCAACGGCCGGTCGCTGGACCCGGCGGTGGTCTTCGACGGCGGGCGGATCGCTCTGCCCGACCTGGCCGCGACGAACGAGCTCCGGGTCGTGGCCGAGTGCGCCTACTCCCGTACCGGCGAGGGCCTGCACCGCTTCGTCGACCCCGTCGACAGCGCCGTGTACCTCTACACGCAGTTCGAGACGTACGACGCGCACCGCATGTACACCTGCTTCGACCAGCCGGATCTCAAGGCCGCCTTCACCCTCGCGGTGACGGCGCCCGCCGACTGGCGGATCATCTCCAACAGCGTGGTCACCGGCACCACGGCCGCTCCCGACGGCGCGACGCGGACCGCCTTCGCCCCGACCCCGGTGATGTCGACCTACATCACCGCGCTGGTCGCCGGGCCGTACCACGAGGTGCGCGACCACCACGACGGCATCGACCTCGGGGTGTACTGCCGCCGCTCGCTCGCCGAGTTCCTCGACCCGGGCGAGATCCTGGAGATCACCAAACAGGGTTTCGACTTCTACCACCGGGTCTTCGACTACCGGTACCCGTTCGGGAAGTACGACCAGCTGTTCGTGCCGGAGTTCAACGCGGGCGCGATGGAGAACGCCGGCTGCGTCACCTTCCTCGAGGAGTACGTCTTCCGGGCGAAGGTCACCGAGGCGCGCCGCGAGCGGCGGGCCGAGACGATCCTGCACGAGATGGCGCACATGTGGTTCGGCGACCTCGTGACCATGCGCTGGTGGGACGACCTGTGGCTCAACGAGTCCTTCGCCACCTACATGTCCGTGCTGGCGCAGGTGACGTCCACCCGCTTCACCAACGGCTGGACGACCTTCGCCAACGCGGAGAAGGGCTGGGCGTACCGCCAGGACCAGCTCTCCTCGACGCACCCGATCGTCGCCGACGCCCCCGACATGGACGCGGTGCGCACGAACTTCGACGGCATCACCTACGCCAAGGGCGCCTCCGTCCTCAAGCAGCTCGTCGCGTGGGTGGGCCAGGAGGAGTTCCTCGCCGGCCTGCGCAGCTACTTCCGCAAGTACGAGTACGGCAACACCTCGCTGAAGGACCTGCTCGTCGAGCTGGAGAAGGCCAGCGGGCGGGATCTGAGCCCGTGGTCGGCCGACTGGCTGGAGACCACCGGGGCGAACACGCTGCGGCCGCGGTTCCTCACCGACTCGTCGGGCCTGTTCACCTCGTTCGACGTCGTCCAGGAGCCGGCGAGCGCCCCCGCGACCGCGTCGCGGACGCTGCGCCCGCACCGGATCGCGATCGGCCTCTACGACCGGGACACCACGGGCGCGCTCGTCCGCCGCGAGCGGGTCGAGCTGGACGTCGTCGGGGAGATCACCGAGGTCGCGAAGCTCGTCGGGGTCCGCCAGCCCGACCTGATCGTGCTCAACGACGACGACCTCACCTACGCCAAGGTCCGGCTGGACGAGCGGTCGCTGCGGACCCTGATCGACTCGATCGGGACGATCTCGGCCTCGCTGCCGCGCACGCTGTGCTGGGCGGCGGCCTGGGACATGACCCGCGACGCGGAGCTCGCGGCCCGCGACTACGTCCGGCTCGTGCTGTCCGGCATCGACGCCGAGGACGACATCGGCGTGGTGCAGTCGCTGGTCGCCAAGGCGGCGCTCACCGTCGACAGCTACGGCGACCCGGCGAACCGCCCGGCGGCGCTGCGCGAGCTGACCACCCGGGCCGAGGAGCTCATGCGCTCCGCCGAGCCCGGCGGCGACCTGCAACTCGTCTTCGCGACCGCCTTCGCCCAGACCGAGGAGCCCGGGCAGATCGCCCGGGTCAAGGCGATCTTCGAGGGCACCGACGTGGTGCAGGGGCTCGCCCTGGACACCGAGCTGCGCTGGACCCTGCTCATCCAGCTCGTCGCGCGCGGGGTCTACGGCGACGCCGAGATCGACGCGGAGCTCGCCCGGGACAACACCGCCACCGGGGAGAAGCGCGCCGCCACCGCGCGCAGCGCCCGCCCGACGGCGCAGGCCAAGGCGGACGCCTGGTCGGCGGTCATGGACTCGGACGCCCTGTCGAACCACCTGGCGGTCGCCACGATGAACGGTTTCTGGATCTCCGACCAGCTCGAGCTGACCCGGCCGTACGTCGACCGGTTCTTCGCCGAGATCGGTGGGATCTGGGAGACCCGCTCGTTCGACACCGCTCAGACGATCACCCAGATGTTGTTCCCGTCCGGGGTCATCGAGCAGTCGACGGTGGACCTGACCGACGCCTACCTGGCGGAGCGGGACCCGGTGCCCGCGCTGCGCCGGGCACTGATGGAGGGCCGGGACGGGCTCGTGCGGGCACTCGCCGCGCGGGCGAAGGACACCGCGGGGCCGGTCGCGGGCTGACGGTCCGCCGCGCCGGGCTCTCTGCGCCCGGCGCGGCGGCCGGTGTCAGCGGCGGGAACCGTCGAGATCAGCGGCGGGACCCGGTCGGCGCGGCGGGCGCGCCGGCGGCGTCGGAGAGCTGACGCAGCCCGGTGATCACACCGCCCACCAGATCACCGAGAGCGAAGCTGGACGTCATGGCCAGGGCCGCCAGACCGGCGGCCGAGTCGCTGATGCGCTTCTTCGCGGCCGGCGTGGTCACAACGCGGACGAACCGCTGCCCCGGGGAGACGGCGACGAGCACCGCCTCGTCGTTGCGGGGATCGGCCAGGCCGCCCAGCAGCCGCTCGGCGGCGAGCTTCAGATCGCCGTCCAGCGCACCGACGCGGACAGCGAAGCGGATGCCGGTCTGGGTCTGCGCGGACTGCCGAGCACGTTCGATCCGCTCGGTCTGCTCGTGGGTGAATGCCTCACCAGGTGCCACTGGCACCACCCGCACCCGGTACGGCGGCCCGCGAACGCTTCGCCTCGATGTCCTCCGGCTTCGCGCCGATCCAGATCTCGTCGTGCTCCCAAGGCTGGCCCGGACGGTAGCGCGACGGGCGGCTCAGTCGGCTCGTCACCGCGGTGAGGAGGAACGCCAGCAGGAAGCCGCCGATGACCGTTCCACCGTAGAGCGCCCAGGCATGGACAGCCGACAGCGGGTCGGGGTCGTAGGGAGTCCCCACATCCTGCGCGGAGGCCGACACCGCGAGGAAGGGCACCGTGAACAGGGACAACGCAGCGACGGTCAGAACGCGGCGCGCGGCGACCCGCCGACCCGACCTGGAGGTCGGGGGCAGATCGCCGGCCGCGGCGGACCGCCGAGACGTACGGCGCGGACGACGTGGAATCACGTCCGGAAGGGTACCGGGAACGGCCGGCACGATCCGTGCCCAGGGGTGCGAGCTAGCTCGCCCACACCGCCGACGAGCACGGTTGCGTCCCGGCGACGCGTGCCACAGCGCTTCAGGGGCGCCGGGTGGTGGTGGCTCCCGCCCGATCGGCGGTGATCGCCCCGAGTGCCTCGACCATCCGACGCGACCGGGGATCGGTGATCAGCCGTTCGACGGTGACGCGTTCCCCGGCATCGTCGACGACCGGTAGCCGCCAGTTCGGATAGCTGTCGACCGTCCCGGGCAGGTTCGGCTGGCGGACGTCGCCGAACGCGTCGCCGGGGGCGACCAGCACGATCCGCGCGCGTGACCGGGCAAGCAGGACGTGCAGGCCGAGCGCGGCCGCCGCACGCAGCTCCGGATCGAGGCGATCCTCCTCCGCCGCCACGACCCCCGCCGGCGGGCTCACCAGGCCCTCGTCGGCGAGCAGCCGCATCAGTCCGGCGCGTTCGGCGAGCCAGGCGGCGCGTTCCTGCTCGTCGGTGCGGGCGAGCAGGCCGAGCCGCGCACGCACGCGCACGTGCTCGCCCTCGAGGAAGCCGGCGGCGGTCGGCAGGTCGTGCGTGGTCACGCTGGCCATGGTCCGGGCCCGGTACTCGCCCGGCGGGAGCGGGGAGCCGTCCGCCGCCTGCTCGAACCACAGCACCGAGGAGCCGAAGATGCCAGCGCCGTCGAGCGCCTCGGCCACCGACGGTTCGACGGTGCCGAGATCCTCACCGACGACCAGGGCGCCGGCCCGGTGCGCCTCGAGGGCGAGCAGCCCCAGCAGCGCCTCGGCGTCGTAGCGGACGAAGGTGCCGCCGGCAGCACCGGCACCGTCCGGGACCCACCACAGGCGGAACAGCCCGAGAATGTGATCCACCCGTAGCCCGCCGCCCCGGGACAGCACCGCGGCGACCATCGCCCGGAACGGGGCATACCCGCTCTCCGCGAGGACGTCGGGCCGCCACGGCGGTAGGCCCCAGTCCTGGCCCTGCTGGTTGAAGCCGTCCGGCGGGGCGCCGACGGAGGCACCGGTGGCCAGCACGCCGCGCATCGCCCAGGCGTCCGCGCCGCCCGGATCGACCCCGACGGCCAGATCGTGAACGACGCCGACCCGCATCCCGGCCGCCCTGGCCGCGGCCTGCGCCGCGCCGAGCTGGTCGTCGCACCGCCGCTGCAGCCAGACGTGGAACGCGACGCGTTCCGCTAGTTCGGCGCGCGCGGCGTCGTCCGCCAGCCCGGCGCGCGCGGCGTCGACCGCCGGCCCGGCGGGATCGCGCAGGTCCTCCGGCCAGGTGCGCCAGTCCCGGCCGTGCCGCTCGGCGAGCGCGCACCAGAGCGCGAAGTCGCGCAGCGCGCCGTCGGCCTCCTGCCCACCGGCCGGCCCGTCGCCCGTCCCGCCGCCGGACGAGGTGAACAGCAGCTCGACGGCGGCGAGCTTGGCCCGCCACACCGCGTCCCGGTCGATCAGGCCGTCCCTGGTCCCCTCCCGGCGGGCGACTCCCGCCAGCCGGTCGACCTCCGCCCGCACCGTCTCGGAGGCGTGCCGGTACTCCGGGGTCAGCTCGGGCCGCAGGTAGAGCGGTGAGACGAAGCGGCGGCTCGCCGGCGAGTACGGCGACGGCTCGACCGGAAAGGTCGGCGCCACCGCGTGCAGCGGGTTCACCAGCAGAACGTCGGCGCCGTCACGCGCGGACCACTCGGCGAGGGTGGCGAGGTCGGCGTAGTCGCCCATCCCCCACGATCCCGCGGAGGTGAGCGCGTACAGCTGGATCATCCAGCCCCAGGCCCGCCCGGTGGCCTCGGCCGGGCTCGGGGCGGCCGCGAAGTCGGGCACGCGCTCCGGGACGACGATCAGCGGGCACTCGGCGGTGCTCCCGCCGAAGCTCAGCCGCAGGCGGTGATCCCCGAGCGGCAGGCCGGACGGCAGGTCCACCGTGCCGGCGCGGACGGCACGGCCGTCGACCTCCCCGACGGTGCCGCGCAGCCCGACCGACAGCGGCACGCTCTCCCCTCCGGCCAGCACGGCCTCGGCGGTGACGGCGTCCGCGGCGGCATCCGGCACATGCACGGCGACCGGCGCGGGGGCCTGCGCCCGGACGACCGCGCACGGGGGCAGCGGGCGCCGCCGACGCGCCTCGCGTGCCCCGGCGAGCGCGACGGCCGGGTCCGACGGGTCGACGCCGAGCAGGCCCAGCGCCGCCCGGACGGCCGTCGGCTGCACCGTGACCGGCGTGCCGTCCTGCCCGTCGTAGGACGTGGCCACCCCGAACTCGGCGGCGAGGGCCGCGAGGTCACCGAGCCCGGACCAGACAGACGCCGGACCCGGCTGCCCACCGGCTCCGACCGCGCCGCCGGCTGACGGCCCGGCGGTGGACGGCGCCGCAGCGGTAGGCGCCGCGGTAGCAGCGGGGGGCTCGGCGGGCTGGTCGGGGCGCTCGGTCGCGGATGTCACGGACCTGATCCTGCCCGCTGCCCCGGGCGGACCGTTGGACGCCCCCCGGGCCGCTCCGCGCCAACGCCGGGCGCCGTGGCCGGACCGCCCGCGCCTGCCCCGCCCGCCTTCCGCCCAGCCGCCCGCCCAGCCGCCCGCTCTGCCGTCTGCTCTGCCGTCTCCGCTCTCTCGGCCACCGCCTGCTCCGCTTCGGCGGCCGCCGCGGAGCCGCCGGCCGGCCGCCGCCACGGCGAGTCCGCGTCCGCGTCCGCAGCCGCAGCCGCGGGCCCGGAGCGCGTCGGGGAGACGCCCACGGGCGCGGCTCCGCCCGCCGGAGCGAAGCCGCCCATGGGCAGAGGGCCGCCCATCGGAGGAGGGCCGCCTGCCGAAAGGGAGCCGTTCGCGCCGGCGGTCCCGCCGTCGGAGACGAACCCGCCGTACCCGACGGGATCGTCGCCGTCCCAGGGAACCCCCCGCTCCCAGGCCGCCACGCAGGGCAATGTCATCCGCAGCAGCGCGCCGCCGGACGGCGACTCGGCGGCCTCGGCCGTCCCGCCGTGCATCGCCGCGGCGTCCGCGACGATCGCCAGGCCGAGGCCGGAGCCGGGCAGGCTGCGCGCCGCCGTGGCCCGGTAGAAGCGCTCGAAGACGCGGGCCCGGTCGGCCGGCGCGATGCCCGGGCCCTCGTCGGCGACGGTGACCTCGCCGGCCCGGCTGACCACCCGCACGGTCGAGGACGGCGGGCTGAACTTCACCGCGTTGTCCAGCAGGTTGGTCACCGCCCGCTCCAGCAGGCTCGGCCGCCCGTCCACCAGGGACGGCTCGACGTTCACCTCGATCCGGATGCCCTTGGTGTTCGCCCGGCGCCGGGCCCGGTCCGCGGCGGCCCGCACGACCTGGGCGAGGTCGAGCCGCTCGATCTCCTCCGTGGGCACCTCGTCGCGGGCCAGCTCGATCAGCTCGTTGACCAGCGCGGTCAGCTCGCGCATCTGGGCGTCGACGTCGCGCAGCAGCGCGTCGCGGTCCGCCGCGGGCAGCGCCCGGTTCGGAGTCGTCTCCGCCCGCATCAGGAGCTCGATGTTGGTGCGCAGGCTGGTCAGCGGCGTGCGCAGCTCGTGGGCGGCGTCGTCGACGAGCTGGCGCTGCCGCAGCCGGGATGCCTCCAGCGCCCGCAGCATGCTGTTGAGGCTGGTAGCCAGCCGGGCGATCTCGTCCGAGCCGGTGACCGGGATCAGGGCGGAGAGGTCCTGGGTACGTGCCACCTCCTCCGCCGCGGCCGCCGCGGCGTCCACCGGTTTCAGCGAGGCGCGGGCGACGAGGCGGCCGGCGATCACCGAGCCGACCACGCCGACCAGCCCGACGATGAACAGCACCAGCCCGAGATCGCGCAGCGTGCGATCCACGTCGGAGGTGGACCGGGCCAGCTGCAGGGCCCCGGTGCCGGTGAGTGGCGGCGGATAGCGCAGCGGGACGGTGGCCACCCGGTACCGCTGGCCCTCGACCGTGACGGTGCGCAGGTTCTTGCCACGCAGGCCCCGCGCGACCTCGGCGTCGGCCGCGTCGACGGGGATCGCGAAGGTCTCCAGCGACGGGAAGGCGCTCTCCAGGGGCACTCCGTCGCCGTCGAGGAACTGCAGCTCCATGCCGAAGTTCAGGGCCCGGACGCTGATCTGGCTCGCCTGCAGGTTGCCGGCCGACGCCTTGGCCTGCTCCAGGAGCTGGTCGTCGATCGCCTGGTTCAGCACGATCCGGGTGACGCCGAGGGCGACGCTGACCACGACGGCGACCGCGGCGGCTACGGCCACCCCGGCGAGCAGCGCCATCCGGGCCCGCAGCGTCAGCCGCGGGAGCCGGCTGGGCCAGCGCGACGCCGCCGGCCGGGACGACGGACCCCCCACCCGCCGGCCCTCGACCAGCGTGTCCGCCGGCTGCTCCGGCCCGGTCACACCGACCTCGTCGGCGTTGTCGGCCTTGTCGGCCTTGCCCGCCTCTTCGACCTGGCCGGTTTCGTCGGCATCGTCGGCCCTGACAGCGGCAGCGGGCTCACACCCGGTCGGCGGCGGGTTCACGCAGGACGTAACCCACCCCGCGCACCGTGTGCAGCAGCCGTGGCTCCCCGCCGGCCTCGAGCTTGCGCCGCAGGTAGCTCACGAACACCTCCAGGGAGTTCGAGGAGGGTCCGAAGTCGTAGCCCCAGACTTTCTCCATGATCATCGATCGGGAGAGGACCTGGCGCGGATGGGTCAGGAACAGCTCGAGCAGCTCGAACTCGGTCTTGGTCAGCGTCAGCTCCCGGCCCTCCCGCAGGACCTGGCGGCTCGCCGGGTCGAGCGCCACCCCCGCGTACGACAGCGCGGGGGGGACGCCCTGGCCCGGCTCGGCGCCCTGCGCGGGGCCGTGGCCCACGCTGGCCCGTGTCACGAGGGTGGACCGCCGGATCAGCGCCCGCAGCCGGGCGAACAGCTCCTCCAACGCGAAGGGCTTCACCAGGTAGTCGTCGGCGCCCACGTCGAGGCCGCTGACCCGGTCGGCCAGCCCGTCACGGGCAGTCAGCATGAGGACGGGGACGTCGTCACCGCGCGCCCGCAGACGGCGGCAGGTCTCCAGGCCGTCCATCCTCGGCATCATCACGTCGAGCACGACGATGTCCGGCTGGTCGCGCGCCACCACCTCCAGCGCGGCGACCCCGTCGGGCGCCGTGCGCACCTCGTAGCCCTCGAACCTCAGCGACCGCTCCAGCGACTCGCGGACGGCCGCGTCGTCGTCCACCACCAGTACTCGCACGGCTCCAGTCTGCCCCGCTCGCCCGACAGTTCCATGCTCCGGACGCGCATCTCAGCAAGACCTTGTCCGATCCTCAGCCCCGCTTCAGGCGCTGTGCCTGGAAGGGGCCGGCGCGGGCGGATCGATCCTGGGTGTCGGCACGTCGTTCGCGCCCTGGTCCGGCGAGCCGCCGGTGCCGCCCGGCGTCTCCTCCTCCTCGGCGGGCTTGTCGTCGTCATCGTCGTCGACGACCACGACCTCGCTGCGCTGGACGGTGCCGAGCTCGATCCCGGCCCGGCCGAGCGACGCCCGGACCCGCTCCCGCAGCTCGCGGGCGACGTCCCACTGCTTGAGCGGCTGGGTCTTGATGGCGATCCGCAGCGTGTAGCCGTCCGCGGTCATGGTCTCCATGCCCCAGACCTCCGGCTCGGCGAGGATCAGGCCGGACCAGGCCTCGTCCTTCCACAGCTTGTCGGCCGTCCGGACGAGCACCCGTTTCGCGGCGGCGACCTCGGTGTCGTAGTCGAGCGGGACGTCGAGAACCGTGCGGGCCCACTGTTGACTCTTGTTCCCGACCCGGGTTATCTCGCCGTTGCGGACGTACCAGACCGTCCCCTCGACGTCGCGCATTCGGGTCATCCGCAGGCTCACCGCCTCGACGGTGCCCGAGACCGGGCCGACATCGATCACGTCGCCGACGCCGTACTGGTCCTCCAGCAGCATGAACATGCCCGACAGGAAGTCGCGCACGAGGTTCTGCGCACCGAAACCGACGGCGATGCCGAGCACTCCGGCGCTGGCCACGATCGGGGCTAGATTCAGGCCGAGCTCGCCGAGGATCGTGAGGAAAGCCAGCCCGAACACAAAGATTGACGTCACGCTGCGCAGCAGCGATCCGACCGTTCCGGCACGCTGGCGCCGCCGCTCGAGCAGAACGGTCGGATCACCGAATGCGCCCAGCAAGGTGTTCGACCGCAGCCCGCGCAGCATGCCGGTACTGCGCCCCGAGGCGGCCCGTTCGGTGGTCCGCCGGATGAACCGGTGCAGCAGCGTCCGGATCACCATCGCGAACAGCAGAATCAGCAGAATCTTGATCGGCGTGCCGAGGAACACCTCGGCGCCGGACGCAAGATAGTTACTGCCCGTGACGTCGTACACGGTGCGGCACATGAGGCCGGGGTCCGTGCCGCAGGCGTCCCGCAGCGCGTTCGCGACGCCCTCGATCGAGACGAGCGGATCCGTCGTCGGACCGGGCGAGATCGACACCGAGGGTATGGGGCTGGGCGAGACCGTCGCCGCGGTCGTCGGTGCGGCGGTGGGCGACAGGATCGCGCCGAGCATCGGGATCACGGGCTGAGCCAGCAGGGACGGCTCCGCGCCCATGACCGCCGGGGGCAGCCCGGCCGCGACTGGTTCGGCGGGCACGCCACCGAACGGGACAGCACCAAACGGGACACGTGAGATGGACACAACGCCGGCCATCCTCCGTAAGCAGGTCTCTCAGTCGGATCGACGCCGATCGGGCGCCGTGTGCGTCTGGAAGCCCCCCGGCCGGGCCGCGGCAAGGCCGCCGGCACCCATCCCCCGGCGGCGCTCCGTAGCCCGCACAGCGAGCTGGCGCAGCGCCGAGTCGACCTTGACAGTCTTGCCCATCGGCGGACCCGGACGGCGGGCACCCCCGTGTCGGCCACACACGGACACGGCCCGACAGTCAGTCACACAGTGTAATTTTTCGGTCACGGCACACGGTCGAATGAGGTTGTTGTTCGTCACAAACCACGCCGGATATGCACATCGACGCTTTGCCGGGACGGATGACCATGCAAACAGGCTCGCGTTCTGCCGCCGAAGAAGGTTGACTGTCCATTGTCACCGGAGACGCTGGGTAGGACGGTCCGCGAGGACCCTCGGGTGGGCAGGAGGTCGGCGCGTGGCAGAGGCGCTGGTTCTCAATGCCACGTACGAGCCTCTGTGCGTGGTGTCACAAAGAAGAGCACTGGTGCTCGTTCTGACCGACAAGGCCGTGATGGTCGAATCCGCCGGCCAGGTGCTGCGTTCGACGACGGCCGCAGTCGAGGTTCCGATCGTCGTGCGGTTGGCACGGTTCGTACGCGTGCCCTACCGTTCACAGATTCCACTCACCCGCAAGGGTGTACTGGCACGCGACCATCACCGGTGCGTGTACTGCAACGCCCCGGCGACATCACTGGATCACGTGATCCCCCGCTCTCGCGGCGGGCCACACGTATGGGAGAACGTCGTGGCGGCCTGCGGCCGCTGCAACCATGTCAAAGCCGACCGGGCCGTCGCGGACCTCGGTTGGCGGCTTCGCACGGCGCCCAGAGCGCCGAGCGGAGCCGCCTGGCGCATTCTGGGGTCCCGTCGCATGGACCCGCGGTGGTCGCGGTACCTGAGCACGGTGGGGGACGTCTCCGAGGCCGCGAGCGCCTGACCCGTCCCACCCGGTCTGTGGGGCGGTACCCGCCGCCAGGCCGGGGCAGGTACCCGGGGTGCGCATACTCGTCACCGGTGCGACCGGGTATATCGGTGGTCGGCTGGCACCCCGCCTGCTCGGCCAGGGCCATCACGTCCGCTGCATGACCCGTGATCCGGCGCGGCTGTCCGACGTCGGCTGGGCCCGGCATCCCGACATCGAGGTGGTCCGTGCCGACGCCCTCGACCCGGAGTCGCTGCACGCGGCGATGGAGGATGTCGACGTCGCCTACTACCTGATCCACTCGATCGACACCGGCGGCGACTTCTCGGCCGTCGACCGCCGGGCGGCCGCGGCGTTCGCGCGGGCGGCGCGGGCCGCCGGCGTCCGGCGGATCATCTACCTGGGTGGGCTGAGCCCGGCCACCGGCATCGGCATGTCGGCGCACCTGGCGTCCCGGCAGGAGGTCGCGCGGATCCTGCTCGACTCCGGGGTGCCCACGGTCGTGCTGCGCGCCGCGATCATCATCGGCAGCGGCAGCGCGTCGTTCGAGATGCTGCGCCACCTCACCGAGCGGCTGCCGGTGATGCTCACCCCACGCTGGGTGCGGACCCGCATCCAGCCGATCGCCGTCCGGGACGTCCTGCACTACCTCATCGGATGTCTCCAGCTGCCGGCCGGGATCAACCGCTCGTTCGACATCGGCGGGCCGGACGTCCTGACCTACGCCGACATGATGCAGCGTTTCGCGGCGGTCGAGGGCCTGCGTCGCCGAGTGATCATCCGTGTGCCGGTGCTCTCCCCCGGCCTGTCGTCGCTGTGGGTCGGGGTGGTGACGCCGGTCCCCCGGGCGATCGCGCGGCCGCTGGTCCGCTCGCTGCGGACGGAGGTCGTCGTCGGCGAGCACGACATCGCGCGGTGGGTGCCGGACCCGCCCGAGGGGCTGCTGCCGTTCGAGACCGCGGTCGCCTACGCGCTGGCGCGGGTGCGCGACCGGACGGTGGAGACCCGGTGGTCGACTGCGGTCTGGCCGGGCAGCCCGCTCGCCGCGCCGTTCCCCGAGGTCGCCGCGTACCTCTCCGCCGACCGGGCCGGCCACCGCGGGCACCGCCCGGTCGCGGCGGACGTCCGGACCGCGGCGGACGGCGGCTCGCCGGACAACGCCCCGTCCAACGGAATCCTGGCCGGCGGCGCTCCGCCAGGCGAGCCCGTCCCGACCGATCCGGCCTGGGCCGGGAGCTCGCTCTACACCGACGAGCGGTCGAAGGCCGTGGCCGCGCCGGCGGGGGGCCTGTGGCGGGTCATCGAGGGGATCGGCGGCGAGAACGGCTGGTACAGCTGGCCGCTGGCGTGGTCGGCGCGCGGGTGGCTCGACACACTCGTCGGCGGGGTCGGGCACCGCCGCGGCCGGCGCGACCCCGCCCACCTGCGCACCGGGGAGGCGATCGACCTGTGGCGGGTCGAGGAGCTGGTCCCCGGACGGCTGCTGCGCCTGCGCGCCGAGATGAGGCTGCCCGGCCACGCCTGGCTCGAACTGCGCGTCGAGCCAGGCGGCCCCGACCGCGGGACGGTCTACCGGCAGCGGGCGCTGTTCCTGCCGCGCGGGCTGCCGGGCCACCTCTACTGGCGGGCCGTCAGCCCGTTCCACGCCGTGGTCTTCGGCGGGATGCTGCGCACTATCGTCCGCCGGGCCGAGTCCGCCCCGGCCGCGGCCGCGCCGGCTGTGACAGCCCCGACGGAGTCGACTTCGATCGAGCCGACCACGCCGGCCGGCCGGTGACCGGCCACCGGCCGGCACACCGCCTCGTCCTCAAGTGTGGTCTCAGGTGTGGTCGGCCTCGTCGGGGATCTCCATCTCGAACCAGACGCGCTTGCCGTCCGGTGTCGTCTCGACTCCCCAGGCCTGCGCGAGCGCCTCGACGAGGAGCAGGCCCCAGCCGTGCTCGGCCTCCGGATCGTCCGGGGAGTTGCCGCCGGGCCGGGGCAGGGCGGTGCCCTCCCTGTCCTCGACGCTCACCCGCAGCCGCCCGGGTTCCAGAGTGGCCCGCAGCACGAGATCGCTGCGCGCGTGCAGCACCGCGTTGGTGACCACCTCGCTGACCAACAGGATCGCGTCGTCGAGTGATCCGATCCCGGCGTCGAGCAGCGAGCGCCGGACGGCCGTGCGGGCCTGTCCGGCCGATGCGGCGACGGCGGGCAGCGCGAGCTGGAGCAGCGGCGGGCGCAGCTGCCGGGTGACCAGCGTGAGCAGCGCTATGTCGTCGTCCGTGCGCGGCGGGAGATCCGCGGCCAGCAGGCAGCGCTCGAGCAGGGTCCGGGCGCTCTCCTCGCTCGGGCCCGATCCGCTGCCGCTCACCGCGTCCGGGCCGGACCAGCTGCGGGCCGCGAAGCCACCGCCGGTGCGGCGGCGGTCACCGCTCGCCCGCGTCCTGCGGTAGCCCCCGCGGCGGTCCCGGCCCGACCGCCGCTCCCTGATCCGCCGCTCCGGCGTGACCATGGCTCCGCCAGCCGCGGCGGCCGGCGCGGCGGCCGCAGCCGGCGCGGAGGCCGCCAGCGCCACGGCGGCCGCGGGCGGATCACCCGTGGCAGGCGCCGCGCCCACAGACGGATCACCCGTGGCAGGCGCCGCGCCCACAGACGGATCACCCGTGGCAGGCGCCGCGCCCACAGACGGATCACCCGTGGCAGGCGCCGCGCCCACAGACGGATCACCCGAAGGCGGCGCGAACGCCCGAACGGCGCGCGGACGGGCAATCTGCTCGCCCAGGCCCGACCTCAGGTGCTCCAGGCCGTCCGCGAGCGGCCGGCGCCGGGACTCCACCAGGCCGTCGGTGAACATCACGAACGCCGAGCCGGACGGGAGCGAGACGGTCAGCTCGGAGAAGGTGCCCTGCTCACCCGTCCCGAGCGGGAGCCCGGGCTCGAGCACGAGGTAGTCCGGCTCCTCGTCGGGCAGCAGCAACAGCGGCGGCGGATGGCCCGCGCTCGCGATCGTCATCCGGCCGGAGTAGGGGTCGTACACCGCGTACATGGAGGTGGCCATCTGCAGGCCGGGCAGCGAGTCGACAACCCGGTCGAGCCGGGCCAGCAGCTCGGCGGGCCCCCAGTCCTCCAGCGCGTACGCCCGCAGCGCGGCCCGCAGCTGGCCCATCACCGCGGCCGCGTGCAGGCCACGGCCCATCACGTCACCGATCGCCACGCCGACCCGCCCGCCGGGCAGCGGGATGACGTCGTAGAGGTCCCCGCCGACCTCCGTACCGGCCGTGCCGGGCCGGTACTCCATCGCGATCTCCATGCCGTCCAGGGCCGGCGGGTGCGCGGGAAGCATCGAGCGCTGCAGTGTCAGCGCGGACTCCTCGACGTCCCGGAAGAGCTGCGCGTTGTCGAGCGCGGTGCCGCCGCGCCGGGCCAGCTCCTCGATGAGGCGGATGTCGAGCGCGGTGTACTCGACGGATTCGCGCCGGCCGACCGTCAGCGCGCCGAACACCCTCCCCCGGGCGTACATCGGCACGGTGATCGCGGCTCCTGCCTGGATCTCCCCGAACCGCTCAGCGGCCTCGCCGGGGAACAGCCGGCGGACGACGTCCTCGGTGTAGCGGGGCACGTAGTACGACTGGCCGGTCCGGACGACGACGCCCGGCGGGATGTCCTCGGTGGCTGTCGGCGGGTGGATCTGGACGATGGCCCGGACGAAGTCCGCCGTCTTCGGGTCGAGAAAGCGCGACCCGGCGATCCGAATGCTGTCCCCGTCGCCGCGAAGCCAGACCACGGCCGCGTCGCCCATCCGGGGCACAACCAGGGATGCGATCATGTCGATGATCCGCTGCGGGTCGAGCGAGCTGCTCAGGACCAGGCTCGCGTCGGCGAGGAACGACAGCTGCTCGAGCGTCGCCTCCTCGGTGACGTGCGCGCGGCGCCGGCGCCGGGTACTCGACAGCTCGCGGACGATGGCGCGGCCAACCGTGGCCGTCGTGGCGGCCCAGCCCGCCGAGCGGGACTCCGTGTCGATCACCGGGCCTCGACTCTCCCATCCGGACGTCGCCCGCCCGGACGTCGCCGGTCCGGATGCCGCCCGTCCGGACGCCTCGACCGGATCGGCCGCGGCACCGAGGGGACGTTTAGCCACCGGGACACATCTACCCCCAGGAAGCACACCATAACGGACAGTGACGTCATCCACTCGCGGAAGTGTAGTTCGAGAGTCGGACATCGCGCCCGCCGAGCCGCTCGACGGACACTTTCCGTAACCGGAGCATCCCGTTTACTTCATGCCCGCAGAGAGGGTTTGATGCTGGCATGGATCCCGTTGTCACATACCGTGCGGGCGAACCCGGGCAGCCCGGCGGCCGCTCCGGCCCGGCCGCGCCACCAGCGGGAACCGAGGAAACCGATTACTCCACGTGGTGGCACGACGCCGTGATGTACGAGGTCTACGTCCGCAGCTTCGCCGACGCCGACGGCGACGGGGTCGGCGACATCGAGGGCATCCGCCGGCGCCTGCCCGACCTCGCCGACCTGGGCGTCGACGGGATCTGGGTCAGCCCCTTCTACCGCTCCCCCATGGCCGATCACGGCTACGACGTGGCCGACCACACCGACGTCGACCCCTTGTTCGGCACTCTCTCGGACGTCGACGCGCTGCTGCGCGACGCCCACGAGGCCGGCCTGAAGGTCGTCGTCGACCTGGTCCCGAACCACTCCAGCAGCGCGCACCCCGCCTTCCAGGCGGCGCTCGCGGCCGGGCCGGGCGCGCCGGAGCGGGACCTCTACCTTTTCCGGGACGGGCGCGGCCCGGACGGTGCGCTCCCCCCGAACAACTGGATCTCGGTGTTCGGTGGCCCCGCCTGGACGAGGGTTCCGGACGGCCAGTGGTACCTGCACCTGTTCGCCCCGGAGCAGCCGGACTGGAACTGGCAGCATCCGCGGGTGCGGGCGGCGCACGCCGAGATCATCCGATTCTGGCTCGACCGGGGGGTCGACGGCTTCCGGATCGACGTCTCGCACGGCCTGGTCAAGGACGGTGAGCTGCGCGACCATCCGACCGACGCGCTCCCCACGCCGGAGACCGGCTTCCGGGAGGAGATCGAGCCGCACGCTTGGGATCAGGACGGCGTCCACGAGATCTACCGCGAGTGGCGGGCGATCGTCGACGCCCACGACCGGCGCGACGGCCGACAGCGGGTGCTCGTCGGCGAGACCTGGGTCGCCGACCCGGGGCGCCTCGCCCGGTACGTCCGTCCCGACGAGCTGCACCTGACCTTCACGTTCTCGCTGCTGTACGCGCCGTTCTCCGCCCCGGCGTGGCGGGCGGCGATCGATGCCGCCCGGGCCGCGACAGCCGCCGTCTGCGCGCCGCCGACCTGGGTGCTGGCCAACCACGACGTCGTCCGTCCGGTCAGCCGCTACGGCGGCGGTGAGACCGGCCTGCGCCGGGCCCGGGCGGCGCTGCTGACGCTGCTGGCGCTGCCCGGCACGGTCTACCTGTACCAGGGCGACGAGCTCGGCCTGCCGCAGGTCGACGTCCCGCCCGAGGCCCGCCAGGACCCGGTCTGGGAACGGTCCGGCCACACCTCGCCCGGCCGGGACGGCGCACGGGTGCCGCTGCCGTGGTCCGGCGACGCGCCTCCGTACGGGTTCAGCGCCGGGGCAGCCGAGCCGTGGCTCCCGCAACCGCCCGACTGGGCGACGCTGACCGCGTCCGCCCAGTCCGTGGACCCGATGTCGACCAGGGTGCTCGTCCGCGGCGCGCTGGCGCTACGCCGCGCGCTCCCCTTCCTCGGCGGACCAGCCGGGCCGGGTGGCACGGCCAAGCCGGGCGGCGCGGCCGAGCCGGGTGGGCCGGGGCACTCGGGCGAGCCGGGGCGGGCGGCAGGCACGCGGCCCGGGTTCCGCTGGCGGGACGATCTGCCCGCGGACTGCCTGGCCTTCGACCGGACGTCCGCCGCCGGCGCCCTGACCTGTGTGATGGCCACGCGGAGCGAGATACGCCTGGAGATCGCCGGCCGGCTGGTGCTGGCGAGCGGGCCGGTCGGCTACGACGGCGCGACGCTCGTCCTGCCGCCGGACACCACCGCGTGGGTCATCCCCCGTTCGGGTTGATCCACCCGGCTACCGCCGCACGGCGGACGTCCACCGCCCGTCGAACCGCTCACCTCGGCAGACCCGTCCACGACCACCACCGGGCCGGACGTCCCGTCGATCGAGGTCGGGGCCGCGGCCGGGGAGCGGCCGTCCAGTGGCGCAGAATGGACCCGTGAACCAACCGTCACCCGCGCGACCACGCGCAGACTTCTACGAGGCCGTCGGCGGCGAGGCGACGTTCCGCGCGTTGGTGGCCAGGTTCTACGAGGGGGTGGCCAGCGACCCGGTGCTCCGGCCGCTCTACCCCGACGAGGATCTGGCGGCGGCCGAGGAGCGGCTGCGACTGTTCCTCATCCAGTACTGGGGCGGGCCGACGACGTACAGCGAGCAGCGCGGCCATCCCCGGCTGCGGATGCGGCACGTGCCGTTCGCGATCGGCCCGGCCGAGCGGGACGCCTGGCTGCGCATCATGGAATCCGCGGTCGACAGCCTCGGCCTCGCCCCGGAACACCGCGCCCAGCTCTGGGACTACCTGCTGATGGCCGCGAACTCCCTGCAGAACCGCCCGGGCTGATCTCCGGTCTCGACGCGTCGCGGGCCGGGAAGTCGAAGGACTTCCCGGCCCGCGACGGTCGGTTTCGCGGCGGCTAGTCGCGGGTGAGCTTGCGGTACGTCACCCGGTGCGGGCGGGCCGCGTCCGCGCCGAGCCGCTCGACCTTGTTGGTCTCGTAGTCGGCGAAGTTGCCCTCGTACCAGAACCAGCGGGCCGGGTCGGTCTCGGTGCCCTCCCAGGCCAGGATGTGCGTCGCGACTCGGTCCAGGAACCACCGGTCGTGGGAGACGACCACGGCGCAGCCCGGGAACTCCAGCAGCGCCTCCTCCAGCGACCGCAGGGTCTCGACGTCCAGGTCGTTCGTGGGCTCGTCGAGCAGCAGCACGTTGCCGCCGCGCTTGAGGGTCAGCGCCAGGTTCAGCCGGTTGCGCTCTCCGCCGGAGAGCACGCCGACCGGCTTCTGCTGGTCAGGCCCCTTGAACCCGAACGACGACACGTACGCCCGGCTCGGGATGTCGGTCTTCCCGACGACGATGTGGTCCAGCCCGTCGGAGACGATCTCCCACACGTTCTTCTTCGCGTCGAGGCCACCGCGGGACTGGTCCACGTAGGCGATGTCGACGGTCTCGCCGATCTGCAGCTCACCGGAATCCGGCGAGGCCTGGCCGACGACCATCGTGAACAGCGTGGTCTTGCCGACGCCGTTCGGGCCGATCACGCCGACGATGCCACCGCGGGGCAGCGTGAAGGACAGGTCGTTGATGAGCACCCGCTCGCCGAAGCCCTTGGTGAGCTTCTTCGCCTCGAGCACCAGGCTGCCCAGCCGCGGGCCGGGCGGAATCTGGATCTCCTCGAAGTCCCGCGGCCTGGACTTGTCCGCCTCGGCTGCCAGCTCCTCGTAACGGGAGAGCCGGGACTTGCTCTTGGCCTGCCGGGCCTTCGGGTTCGAGCGGACCCACTCGAGCTCCTGGGCGAGCGCCCGGCGGCGCTTGGCGTCCTTGTTGCCCTCGACCTTGAGCCGGGCCGCCTTGTTCTCCAGGTAGGTGGAGTAGTTGCCCTCGTAGGGGTGGGCGCGGCCGCGGTCGAGCTCGAGGATCCAGCCGGCGACGTTGTCGAGGAAGTACCGGTCGTGCGTGACGGCCAGCACCGCCCCGGCGTAGCGGGCCAGGTGCTGCTCCAGCCAGGCGACGCTCTCCGCGTCGAGGTGGTTGGTCGGCTCGTCCAGCAGCAGCAGGTCGGGCGCCTCGAGCAGCAGCTTGCACAGCGCCACCCGGCGGCGCTCGCCACCGGAGAGGGGGGCGACGGCCGCGTCGCCGGACGGCAGACGCAGCGCGTCCATCGCCTGGTCGATCTGACTGTCGAGCTCCCAGGCGTTCGCCGCCTCGATCTTGTCGATCAGCGTCGCCTGGTCGGCGAGGAGCGTGTCGAAGTCCGCGTCGGGCGCGGCCATCTTCTCGTTGATCTCCTCGTAGCGGGCGAGCACCGCGCGGATCTCACGGACACCGTCCTCGACGTTGCCGCGGACGTCCTTGGTCTCGTCGAGCACCGGCTCCTGCGCGAGCATGCCGACCGTGTAGCCGGGGCTCAGGATCGCGTCGCCGTTGCTCGGGTGGTCGAGGCCGGCCATGATCTTGAGCAGCGACGACTTCCCGGCACCGTTCGGCCCGACGACGCCGATCTTCGCGCCGGGCAGGAACGCCAGGGTGACGTCGTCGAGGATCACCTTGTCGCCGTGGGCCTTGCGGGCCTTGCGCATCTGGAAGACGTACTGCGCCATGCATCAACCCTAGGGCATGGCGCCCAGAAGCCCCACGGCGGTGATCCCATCGCGGGCCCCCGGCGATTCCACCGTGAGCCGCCGACGGTCCCGCCCGATGTTCAACCGGGCACGAATCGGGTACTCCCCGGAGTCGGGCGAGCACCATCGGCCATCGGCCGAGTGTCGGTGGGCCGGGGCTCCCGGGAGGCCACATGCGAGCGGATGACCAGCGGGTCGGACTTGCCTGCGAGGCATTCTTCTTCGGGTACCCCCTCGTGTGCGCGGTCCGGCAGATCATCAGGATCGCCCACGACGGGCTCGGGCCGATCGAGCCGGCCGGCTTCAACGCCTTCGCCCACGAGACCGACCCGCCCGGTCCGCACTCACACTTCCTGCACGTCAGCCCGGACGTCCTGGTCTCGCTCGCCCAGGTCGACCTGAGCCCCGGGCCCCTGGTCCTGCACGTGCCGCCGACTCCCGGGCGCTACCTCGTCCTGGAGTTCTACGACGTGTGGCTGAACGTGTTCGCCTATCTCGGCACCCGGGTCACCGGGGACGACGGTGGCGACATCCTGCTGCTCCCACCCGGCACTGCGGACGCTCCCGGCGCGGCGGACGCTTCCGCGCACGACCGCGTGGTCGAGGCGCCGTCGCGGGTCGTCAGCATCATCGCCCGGTTCGGCTACGGCGGGCCGGCGGACCTGCCCGCCGTCCGGGCCCTTCAGGACACGCTGACCCTGCGCCCGCCCGATCCGGGCGCGCGGCGGCCGGAGGGGCCACCGGACGGCTCCAAGCGCGTCTGCGACGACCTGCGCTTCTGGGAGGAGCTGCGAACCTGGCTGCACGCCTTCCCCCCGCCGGCCGCGGAAGGCGACTACGCCCGCCGGTTCGAGGCGCTCGGCCTGCTGACGGACCCGTCCCCGTACATCGACCCCGATCCGCGGCTCGCCTGGTCGCTGCGCAGCGGCCTGCGCACGGGCCGGGACGAACTGGAACGGCTCGCCGCCGCCGGCCGCCGGGCCCATCAGGGCTGGGTCGGCACCCTGCACGAGGCCGACTACAACCTCGACCGGTTCGGCCCGGGCGTGCTGGACGACCGGCACTGGGAGATCCCGGACCGGGCGCAGGCCCGGATCGCCCGTGCGATGGCAGCGCGCCGGCCGCTCGGCATCGTCCACGCCTACGAGTCGACGTCGGCGTGCTGCTCGGTGGACGCCGACGGGCGCCACCTCACCGGCGCGCACAGCTACCTGCTCCGCCTCCCGCCACCGGCGGTCGACGCGTTCTGGACGGTCGCGATGTACGACGAGCCCGAGAGCTACCTCGTCGACAACCCCCTGCACCGGTACGCGATCGACAGCCGGGGCGATCTCGTCCACGCCGCCGACGGAACCGTCCCGATACTGATCCAAAGCGACGCCCCGGCAACGGAGACCGCGACGGACGCCGGTGCGGCGATGCCGGTGAACTGGCTGCCGGCCGCGACGGGTGACTTCCGGCTGACGCTGCGGATGTATCTGCCCGGCAAGGAGGTACTCAGCGGCACCTACGCCCCGCCACCGATCCACCGACTGGCCTGACTGTCACAACAGCGCGCCGCGGATCAGGCGCGATGCGGGTCAGGACAGCGCGATGCGGACGGCGGGCCGCGGGCCCTGGCCGGTCTCGTCCACGTGGGCGCTCGGTGCGAGGACTGCCACATCGCCCGGCTCCGTCCCACCGGCGTCGGCGCCGCTGGGATCCTCGGCGAGGACGGGGATCACCTGCCGGTCGACGGTCCGCGCCCGGCCACCGGACGCCGGGGTGGCCAGCAGCGACACCGTCACGGACGTCCCCGCCCCGGGCACCTTCGTGATCTTCGCCCGGCCGGCCGGGCGCCCGGTGGCCACGCCCGCCGGAGATCCCCTGGTCTCGCCGCCACCGTAGATCACGACCTCCGTGACGTCGTCGGTGTCGAGGCCGTCCGCGTCAAGGGTGAGCCGCGCGGTCACGGGCCCGTTCGCTGAGACCGGGTAGGTCAGCCGGACCCCACCGGCTTCGAACACCAGCTGGGCCGCGCGCGTCCCGCGCGGCGGCGCGTCCACGCTGACCTCGACGCCGACCGTACGGCCGGTGGCCACCGTGAGCGCGTCCACCCGCGAGCGCGTCACCGAGCCCGGGGACCGGTTGTAGGCGGGCGGCATGCGGAGCAGGTACGGCGTGCGGTCGGGGTGGTCGGCGACGACCTCCAGGTCGGCCACCCCCCGCGAGACGGCGAACAGCAACGGCCCGTCACCGTCGGCACCGTCGAGATCGGCCCCGTTGGTGGTGACCCCGCTCGGATGGCCCAGGTAGGGCGGGCTGGCAGCCACCAGTACCAGGGACCGCCCGGGCAGGGCCCGCAGCATCGCCGCCAGGTCACGGTCGTGGTCCGTCATCGTCGCGTTCGCGTCGATCGCGCCGACGAGGACGAACGTCGTCAGCCCGACGACACCCGCGGCGCACACCCCGGTCACCGCCCGTGCCGCCCGCCGCCGTGACCAGCCGGCGAGGTCGACCAGCCCGCGCGCGCCGAGGTGCACGAGCCCGATCAGCACAGGCATCAGGTAGAACGGCCCGACGTATCGGATGCCGCCCCACAGCTCCGCCGCGTTCCACGCCCCCCAGAAGCCGATGTAACCGACCACGAACAGCACCGTGCCGACACCGAGGGCGTACCCCGGCCCATTCAGCCGGCGCCGCGCGGCCGCCACGATCGCGGCCACGGCGAGCACCACCCCGCCGCAGGCCCAGCCACCGAGCAGCCAGAGATGATCCCCGACCGATGCCAGGCCGTCACCGAGCCCGAAGTCGTGCCCGCCGTCCGACGGGTACAGCCTGCGCACGCCGAACCCGAGCTTGTCGTCCGATTCGAGCAGCGCGAACGGCAACCTGAACGGGCTGCCGGTCGCCGCGGCATTGGACGCCAGCAGGATCGCGGCCGGGAGCACGAGCCCGGCAGCCGTCCAGCGCAGGGCCCACCCGAGCCGCCCGGACCTGCGCGCCGTCACGACGCCCCAGACCGCCACCGGGCCGAGCAGGAGGACCACGTCATACGGCCGCACCGCCACGGCCACGCCGACCGCGAGCCCCGCTCCGGCAAGCGCCCGCCCGCCGCGCCGCGCGGAGCGCCGACCGCCATCGCTCGGCCCGCCGGCTCTCAGCCCGCCGGCTCTCAGCCCACGGAGCAGGCCGAGGAACGTCAGCTCCATCAGCACGAGCACCGGCAGGTAGCTCAGCACCAGCGCGCTCTGCACGATCACCAACGGGGAGAAGGCCAGCAGCGTCGCGGCCAGCGCCGCGACCCTCCGCTCCCCCGCCAGCTCGACACCGAGCAGGTAGGTAACGATCACCGCCGCCGCCGCGATGACCGCCAGCACCGGCGAGACGCTGCCCGTCAGCATGAGGCCCAACGCGAACAACCCCGGGACGAACGGTGTGTACTTCAGAACGAAGTGATCACCCGAGATGGCGGCGAGCCAGGGTGCGTACGACGCGGCTGGATCAGGCGCAGACGGAAAGAGGTGGCCGTCCGCCAGCGTCCGGGCGTGCAGGAGGTAGATGACCTCGTCGTTGTTGACCGACAGGTACGGGAACAGGTTGTGCCGCAGCAGGACGGCCACCGTCGCACTGGCCAAGGCCAGGACCGCCACGTACCGGCCGGCCGTGCTGACCGCCTGGCAGCGACGCCACAGCCGCCGGGGCAGCGGCTCAGGCGTCACGATCAGGCGGTCCGGGACGACCGTGCCGATCTGGTCCGCGGAGGCCTTGCCGATCCGGTCGGACGGCTCGTCCGGCGCGGAGACCGCGCCGGCGCCGGGATCACTCGACCTGCTCACCCTCGGCACGGTACCGAGCGACCTGGACCGCCCTTCGGCTGGTGGCCCCATCGGTCACCGCATGTCGGTCAGACCCGCCCATTACGCGATTGCCGGCGACCCCACTATCCGAAGGCCCCGCCCAGCCCCAGCAGACGGACCTCGCCGACGACGTCAGCGAGGCCGAAGGTGACGCCCCCGGAGGAGGCGGAGGTGCTCGGGGTGCGGAAGGCCGGCGTCGTGAGCTCACCGCCGCGCCCGCGCTCCGTGAACAGCGAAGCCGGCGTCGGGCCGGTCTCGGACCACCCGAGGGGCGCCGCTCCGGCGGCCTGCGCGCTGCCGCCGACCGGCGCGGAGTCGACCGGGACAGAGTCGCGCGAGACGGCATCGACCAGGTCCGACCCCGCCGGCGTGAGCCCCGGCCCACCGGTGGTGGGGGTCTCGACGGCCAACTGCCGGACCGCCTCCGCGGGAACCAGACCACCGGCTCCCGTTGCCCCCGCACCGACGCTCTCCTCCACACCGCCGCCGTCGAGGTCGGTGGAGTCGGCACCGAAGGGGTCAACCGGGTGCTCGCCCGTCTCCGGCAGCGGAACCTCGTCAGCGGGGCCGGCCCCGCGCGCGACCCGCCGGACGTCGACCGGACGCCAGGTGAGTTCCGCCGCGACCGCGTCCGCGTCGATCTCGTAGGTGACCCGCCGGTCGCCGTCCTGCGTCTCGAAGTTGTTCTGCCGCAGGCGGCCGACAACGAGCGCCCGGTCGCCCCGCGACAGGCTGACCGAGACGTTCTCGGCGAGCTGACGCCAGCAGGAGACGCGCAGGTAGAGGGTGTTGCCGTCCACCCAGCGCTGTTCGGAGCGGTCGTACCGGCGCGGCGTGGAGGCGACGCGGAAACCGCAGACGGAGACACCGCTGGCGGTCACCCGCAGCACCGGATTCTCCACGAGGTTGCCGATCAGTGTGATCGTGGTGTCGAGCATGGAAGGCTCCTTGGCGAACATCTCGGGGACAGGGAGACGACCCGGAGGACGGCGGCCCACCACAACGGACCCGGAGGCCCAGGCGGCGAGAGCTGGCCGGCCGCGCACCCACGCCATCACTCTGCGCCGCCGTCCACGTGATGGGAACCTGTTCTTGTCAGCTGTGGATAACTGTTCGCCATCCCCAGGCCGATCTCACGACGCACCCGAGCGGTGGCGCGTCCCTACGCTCACTCTCGTCACGGGCGGCGAAGGCGGCCGACGGCCAGCCATCGAGCGCGGGACACGTAACAAGCACGGAGCGCGGGAACAACCCGGAGGCGGATTCGGGTTGCCGCCGTGCAGGACGGCGCACCACCCCACCGGCCGGTGTCCTGTCCGCCGGTGCCCGGCGACGGTGCCCGCACACCTGGAGGAAGGAACGGTATGTCGACTCAGGCAGCCAGCCGCGACGTGACCGCGGCGGCGAGCGGGACGTTCCTGCTCGGAGGCGAACTACCCGTGAACCGGCTCGGTTTCGGCGCGATGCGGATCACCGGGCCGGGCATCTGGGGCGAACCCGCGGACCGGGCGGAGGCCATCGCCGTACTGCGCAGGTCGGTGGAACTCGGCGTGAACTTCATCGACACGGCCGACTCCTACGGCCCGCACGTCAGCGAGGAGTTGATTGCCGAGGCCCTGCACCCCTATCCAGACGGCCTGGTGATCGCGACGAAGGGCGGTCTCACGCGGCAGGGGCCGGACCAGTGGACTGCCGTGGGACGCGCCCCATACCTGCGCCAGCAGGTCGAACTGTCGCTGCGCCGCATCAAGCTCGAGCGCATCGATCTCTACCAGCTCCACCGCATCGACCCGAGGACTCCCGTCGAGGAGTCCCTCGGCGAGCTGCGGGCGCTGCAGCAGGAAGGCAAGATCCGCCACATCGGGCTCTCCGAGGTCAGCGTCGCAGAGCTGGAGCACAGCCGGTCGCTGGCGGAGATCGTCAGCGTGCAGAACCGATACAACCTCGCCGACCGCGCCTCCGAGGACGTCCTCGACTACGCGGAACGCGAGGGCATCGGTTTCATCCCCTGGTTCCCCGTCGCGACCGGTACACTCGCGCGACCAGGCGGAGTCCTCGACGCGATCGCGAAGCGGCACGGCTCGCAACCCGCGCAGCTGGCGCTGGCATGGCTGCTGCGCAGGTCACCCGTGATGCTGCCGATCCCGGGCACGTCGTCGACCGCCCACCTGGAGGAGAACGTCGCCGCGGCAGGAGTCAGCCTCACCGACTCCGAGTTCGACGAGCTGGCCAAACTGGCCAGCTGACGCCGTACTCGGCCAACCTGCCCCGGCCGGCAACACACGGCCCGACTCCGGTGCCGTGTTGCCGACCGGCGCCGGACGGCCGAGCCGGCCAGCAGGCACGCGGGACGTCGGCTCCGCCTCCCGAGGCGGAGCCGACACGCGAGGACACCGGGGGTCGGTGCACCATCGACTGACCTGAGGTGGACACTGTCCATCCCACCCGGGACTCGTCCGCGAGCCCCACAATGGAACAACGCGCCCGTAGCTCAGCGGATAGAGCGAGTGCCTTCTAAGCACTGGGTCGCAGGTTCGATCCCTGCCGGGCGCACTCGGGGATCAGGCTCACATGCTGCGCCTTTCGATCCCCTCGTCATGTCCGCCGGGGGGCCGAGCCCCCCGAGACCCCCCACGTGTAGCAACGGGTACAGCAACGACCGTCAGGGTCGGGGTTCGGTCAGGTGGCCGTCGAGCTTGCCCAGGGCGCGCCGCTTCTCCCCCATCGAGGCGTGCGCGTAGATCGTCATCGTGACCTCGATCGCCGAGTGGCCCGCGATGTCACGGACGATGTGCGGCGGCACGCCGAGGTCCAGGAGCAGCGTGACGCAGGTGTGCCGCAGCCCGTGGAACACCACCCCGTCGAGGCCGACCGCACGGCGCAGCGGCATCCAGAACCGGCGCAGGTTGTCCGGCTCGATCGGAGTTCCGATCTTCGTCGTGAACACGTGACCGGTCCGCACCCAGGCATCGCCGGCCGCGTCGCGTTCAGCGTCCTGGAGCTTGCGATGCTCGGCGAGCGCATCCGCGACCAGGCCGAGGAGCGGCAGCGTGCGTTCGGAGTCCTCCGTCTTCGGCGGGCACAGCCGCAGCTCCCCGCCGACCCGCAGCAGCGTGTGACGAACGGTCAGCGTCTCCCGTTCGGAGTCGATGTCGGACCACTGGAGACCGAGCAGCTCCCCGCGCCGCATCCCGAGGAACAGCGCCAGGACCAGCAGTGCGTACAACCGGTCGCCGGCCGCCGCGTCGAGGAGCTGATGCGCCTGCTCGACGGTCAGGCCGCGGTTGACGTTGTAGCGCGGAGTCGAGACCTGCACCAGTTTCGCGACGTTCCGCCGGATCAACTCCTCCCGGACGGCCGCCTGGAGCGCGTTGCGCAGCACGGCATGCACGACCTGAACCTGACGCTTCGACGGCAGCCGATTGCAGCACCGGCCGACCGCGCAGCAACGCCGATCTCCCTCCGGCCGCGCCTTGTCCACACCCCGCGCGCAGCACCGGCAGGTGCTCTCCGTCCGCCGGATGAACTGCCGGACGTCCGCGCCGGTCAGCCTGTTCAGCCGCTTCCTCCCGAGACCCGGAACGAGGTAGATCCGGACCGCCTTCTCATAGGTGACGTATGTGTTCGGCTGGCGGTTCGGTTTCACGGTCTGGGCAAGCCACACCGTCAGGTACCGCTCGACCGTCCACCCGGTGGCGTCCGCCGGGATTCCCTGATTCGAGTTGGCCTGAAGCTCGGTCAGCTTGCCGCGGACGATCTCCTCCGACTTGCCGTAGACCGGCCGCCGCTTCGTCGTGCCGTCCGGCATCAGCACGTAGGCCGCGCCGACCCACAGGCCGTCCCCGCGCTGGTAGATCGAGCCCTGACCGTTCGCGCGCTTGGTGCGTTCCTTGCGCCGGCCGCCGTTCGACGGGCCGTTGGTGTTGCTGGGCATGGGTGGGTTCTCCTTGCCGGAAGAACGGGACAGGTTCACGCGGGCCGCAGATGACGTCGCCCGGTGCCGGTGGGTTTCCGTTCTCTGGCGCTGGGATGGTCTGCCGGGACGCCGGCCGCGTCCAGGGCGCTACGCGTGGCTTCGCCATCGGCCTTCGGCCGACCCTGGACACGTCCGACACCCCGACAGCTTCAAGCGCCACCAGAGAACGGAAGAAAAATGGGGGTAGAGCAGGCAGAACAGCCGCTACGGGCGGGGAACACTCGCCGCCGCCGGACCCGTCATGGGGTCCCAGCCGTCCAGGACCGTTGCCGAAAGACCGGGCACCCGACGGAAGACCAGGACCGCGTCAACGTCCCCGAAGCTCTCCGTGAAGAAGGCGTCCACGGGCAGCCCCGCGAGGATTGCCGCGACGTCGCCGACGTCCGCGCCGGGACGGATCGTCAGCTCATGGCCGGTGTCGGTCGCGCGCACCGAGACGAGCGGGTTCTCACCGTTGCCGGGGGTGCGCCATGCTCCGAAACCGCCGGACGAGAAGATGGACATAGGGCTTCTCTCCTTGCTTCCTTCAAGGGGTGGGGTCTCAGGTCCCGGTTGGGTGTTCCAGCACCCGCCGGGACCGCTTTGCCGAACTTCCGGACGACCGGGGGTCCACGCACCGAGTCGCCGGTCTGCCAGCCGTTCACGCCGCTTCTCCGTCACTGCGCAGCCGGTCGACGTATGCGAGGACAGCCGCACGGGGAACGCGCCGGGCGCGGCCGATGCGGACGGATTCGAGCCGGTGGCCGCGGATCAGGTCGTACACGGTGCTACGGCCGACACCGAGCAGTTCCGCGGCTTCGTCGACCGTCAGGAGGAGCTTGGTCACGGTCCTCTCCACAGGATCAGGGCGGAAGATCAGGCAGCGTGAGCCGTAGCCGCCGGTGGGCCGGTTGCCGGAAGTTCGCCGGCTACCGCACGGCGAGCCGCGTCGAGCTGTGCGCGCCAGGCGTGGCGTTGCGCGACGGCCTGGAGAAGCAGGTGTTCGCGGCGCGGCGCGGCCGGGTCACCGGGCCGGAGCAACGTCCACGCCGTCCGGGCCGGGTCCGGACCCGAAGCAGCCGACGAGGCCGGACCAGAGTCGGTCTGGCCGAGGGCTTCGAGCTGTTCACGGACCCAGGCGACCCGATCCGCCCGATGATCGGTCAGCGTCTTGCCGGACCACTTCCGACTCACCAGGACCCGCCGGCCGCCGAACCCGAGCGTCTCCCGCCGGTGCGCCTTCCCCCGGCACCGCCCAGGGACGAGACCCGGTTTCGGGTTCTTCGGTTGGACCCCGAAGCGCAGCCAGTTCGAGCAGGTGGGCGAGCACGGTTCGTAGCGCAGCGCCGCCGCGAGCCGGTCGACGTGCCGACGCTGCGCTTCGGACGTGGCTGCGTGGCAGGCGTCGAGGCTCTTCGTCAGGTACTTGGTCAGATAGCCGATCATCCGGCCGGTGTGCGGCGAGTTCGCCGTGACGCCGTCCGCGCGCAGTTGCGGGCCCAAGCGGACGACGTGCGCCGGTTCATCGTCCTCGCCGATCTCGTCCAGCGCCTCAGCCCAGGTGGGCAGCGGGCGGGTGGTGTCCGGGTCGAGGTAGCCGGCCGTGTCGTCATCCCAGGCGGGAAGGTGACCGTCCTCGTAGAGGGGCCGGTCGGCAGCGGGCCACCAGACCTGGTGGTACGTGGCCGCCGCCACCTGGCGGAGCAGCAGACGCGGGATGGTGCCACGGATGGCCGCGTGCAGATGCGGAGCGAGCCGCCGCTGTGGTTCCAGCGCGGCGAAGTACTGCACCTCCCAGCCCACGGCCCGCCGGAGGTTCTGCCAGAACCGGTCGATCAGCTTCGGGAAGTGGATCGCGTCCCGGGCCGCCCGCCGGTAGTCGTACGAGCCCGGATCGACCGGGGAGCCGTCGGAGTTCACCCGGCCGTACGTGTCGCAGGTCAGCGTGAGGAACATCGACGGCCGCCAGGTGGTGCCGTCCGCCGCTTCGTAGGTCCGGCCGACTGTGCGCTTGTCCACGGGCAGCCGAGGCAGGTCGGGGGCGTCCTGCCGCCGGCGAGTCGACCGGGCCCGGCGAGGACGATCCCGATCCTCCGGTGCCGCCTTCCCCCGCACGCCGAGCGCGTTGAGTTCCTCGTCCACCTGGCCGATGAGTTCGTCGATCTCGGCGACGCCGGCCGGCTCACTGTCCCGTTCGGCCTCCCGCCGGACGGCTTCGAGATCAGCCCGGAACCCGGCGAGGATCTTCGCTTCGTCGGACGGCGGGTCCGGGTCGGGAAGCGGTTCGTCGTCCAGGTGCCAGCCGGCTTTGCACTGCGCCATCCGCAGCCGCCGGGCCTTCTCCGCGCAGGGCGGGCACTTGCTCGCCAGGGTGGCCCCGCAGGGCACGGGGATGATCTCGGTTTCGCCGGTGTCGAGGTTCGTCCGGCGCATGGCCATCGGCCGGACGCACACGCCGTTCTCCACGGCGACGGTCTCGACGACCGCGCGAGCGAGCGGCATCCGCATCCGTGCCGCCCGGGAACCCGGACGATCGTCACGATCGTCACGGCCGGTGGGTTCGCACGAGACGGTCGGGTCGGTGCCGGTGGCGGGAGTGGTCACGCGGGAGGGTCCTCCGTGACGTCGGGGTTCTGGTGTCCGCCGGACGGGTCGACGGACGCTTCGGTGAAGCGGGAGCAGCCACAGGGAGACCCGCAGCCATCGGATGCCCGGCACCGGCGCCGCCGGTGGGCGATCCGCGGATGAGCGCAGGTCGCGCACACCGGCAGCGCCGGTATCGGTGCGGCGGAGTCTGGCGAGCCGGCCAAGTCGGTGGATCTCATGCGGCAGGGTCGAGACGCTCGCTGTCTCCCCACTCGCCGCCGTCCAGGTCGAAAAGGTCATCGGGGATGTCCGGCACCCAGCCGCCCAGGACGGGCCGGTAACGGTCGACGGTCCGGGCGATCTCGCCGTCGTCGACGTGGGCCGCCCGGACGCGGATGGGATCGGGGTCACCGTCGTGCAGGACGTAGCCGACCCCGGGGAGCGACAGCGGGATCTCCTCCGCCCGCGCACCGCGGTCACGGGCACCGGAGCCGAGCACGAGATCCGCCTGTTCCGGTTCGGTCATCCGCAGCGCGACCCGGACCGGGAAGAGATCCCGGAACGGAAGCACCTCCTTACGCGGGTCCTGCACCGCCGCCAGGACCACGACCCCGGGCGCCCGGCCCTGCGAGAGCAGCAGCGGCAGCGCCGCCCCGATCCGCTTCTTCACATCCCGATCGGTGACGTACGCCGTGAGGGACGCGATCTCGTCGACCACCAGGACGATCAGCGGTTCCGCGACCGTCGGGGCGTGCAGCCGGGTGTTTCCGGCGAGCCGGGCCGTCCGGTCCTGCATGACGGTCACCGCTTCGTCGAGGAGATCCGCGATCGACGCCGCGTCCGTGGCGAAGCGGGTGAACATCGCCCGTCCGAAGGCGAGCTCCATTCCGCCCTTCGGGTCGCACACCCACAGCTCCACCAGCCCCGCCCGCACCGCCGGGCCGAGACCGCGGATGACCGACCACAACACCGAGCCCTTACCCGCACCGGTCGCCCCCGCGACGAGCACGTGCGTTCCCCGGACCGGCAGCGTCCAGGAACGGCCGTCCTCGCACCGTCCGACGGGCACCGCCGACAACCCGGCCAGCAGCCGCGCCGCACCCTCACCACGGCGGACGACTGCGGACGGAACGGCGCCGGCAGGGTCAGAGTCGGCACCGTCGCCGGAGTCGTCCAGGTTGGGAGGAGAAACCGGCCGGGTCAGCGAGTCCCGGTGGTGGAAGGAGACGCGGATGAAGCGGACCGTCTCCGCCTGCACCTGGCAGCGCCGGGCGCGGAACACGTGACGCAGCGCCTCAGCCTGTTCCGCCCACTGCGCCGGTGTCTGACCCGGCAGCAGCTCGACGCGCAGCACGTCCACCGACCGCGACGAACGGATCTTCCGAATGCGCGGGAAGTACTCGTCGAAGTTCACCTGATCACCGGTCGACGTCGGCATGCGGATCGCCAGATCGGTATGGACCATCGCCGGCTTCCAGCGCCACCGGTAGACGAACATCAGCCGAGCCCGGCCCCACAGCCACCAGGCCACCGGCCCGAACGACCGCGGATGCACCCGCCACCACACGACCGCCACCAGGACCAGCCCCGCGACGAGCACGGCCAGCCCGACGAGCCCGACCCGGTGCACCACCAGGAGCAGGCCGACCACGGACACCACCGCGACGCGATGACGCCAGCAACCCCGCAGCGCCAGCCACAGCACCTTCCCGGCCACCGCCAACAGCAGCATCCACACCGGCACGCGCACCTTGTCGGCCCGCGACGGCACCCGCGGGAAACGTTGGTCACCGTTGATTCTGGACATGGCAAATACCACCTGTTTTCGAGCGCACGAAATACAGACAGAGGGAATCGACGAAAAGGAGGGAGAGCCGAGGAACGGGAAGCCGTTTCCTCGATGCGGCCGACGCGCAGCGAGAAAGCTACACGGCGCGTGACCCGGAGGCGTCGCCGTCCGGAGCGGCGGCGTTCGCGGCTTCCTGGGTTTCGAACTGGTACTTCTCGTAAGCGATCAGGTAATCGTTGACCGCCGCGAGCAGCTTGTACGCGAAGTCAGCGTGCCGGGCGTCCGGAGCCTGCTCCATCGCCGAGATGCTCAGGCTCACCCGTCCCGCGTCCACGACCAGGATCGGCGCCCGGTCGGGGTAGGTGTGGCAGAGCACCGACCACTCCGCGCCGATGTGCAGCCCGAGCGTCGTGTACGAACGCTTCCCCTCGCCGCTCACGCCGCCACTCCAGCCGGACGCCGGGCCGGAACCGCCGGGCGCATCCGCGAGGCACGCAGGGCGTACGCCTGCTTCGGGAAGTTTCCGTTCTTGTCCACCCAGGGGGTGATGGTCAGGCCCTCGAACAGCACCGGCCGGAACGGCGTACCCGCCAGGACCTCCGGCAGCATCGGCTGAACCTCGCCGGGGACCTTCACCTTCAGCTCCGCCTGCCGAGCCGCCGGGTCCGCGTCGAGCACGCGCACCGTCCAGATCCGCTCGCCGGTGTTCGGGTCCCGTTCCTGCGGGTCGGGCGCACCGGCCTTGGCCTTCTCGTAGTCGTTCGCCGCCTCCACACCGAGGACGAACGCCCCCGCGGGGAACACGTCCTCGAAGCGCACCGGAATGCGTCGCGGAACCGCCATGGTTCGTCTACCTCCGTGAGGGTCAGCCCCGCCGCCGGTGTTCCGGCCGCTGTCGGGCAACACCCACTCTGAACCGCTCACGAACCGATCGCCAAGCGCTTTCGTTCCGACGTATACGGACTCCGGATGGAAATTATCCACTCACCGGCTGGAATGCCTGTCCGCCACAACGTTACCTTTGACGGGTGACAAACAAACGGGGGATTCCGCCGTACACGGCACGCGGCAGAGTCGAGGGTGAGGACTGGCAGGCGGTCGCCGACGCCCTCAACGCGAGGATGACCCGCAAGCGGATGGGACAGCAAGCACTCGCCACCGCGTCAGGAGTGTCCGTCGCGACGCTACGCCAGCTCCAGCACGGCGCCCAGGGCCGCCGGGTCCAGGACGCCACGCTGGCCGCCGTCGCCCGCGCGCTCGACTGGCCGGACGACCATCTGATCCGCGTCCTCGTTCGCGTCGAGGGAACCAGCGAGACGCCCTCAGACCAGGGCGAGGAACACGGAGGGCCGCGGATCGATCGTCAGATCCTCGCCGTCCTGTTGCGGATCGAACAACGGATCGCCGATCTCTCGGAACGGATCGCGCCCACCGGCCCGCCGAGGACGAACGGCGGGAACGACAACGGGCCGGCACCGACGGAGTAGCTTCCGCCGGTACCGGCCCGTCATGGGGCCGAGACGTTGTGGTGGTCGGTCAGCCAGCCGTCGTGACCACCGGAACCCCGAGCCCATGGAGCACGGCCCGACGGACCGATTCGAGCGCCTCCACCTGACCGGCCCGGAACGCGGTCCGCTCCCCCTTGGTCATCCACCGCGAGTCAGGCCGTGCCGGGTGCGCATCCATCGCCGTCCGCAGCACCGCACCCGCACAGCCTCGCCGCGAGGGCCCCGAACCGTCTTTCCCAACCGGCGCGCGGTCACCGGCGGGCACCCGATACACGAGCACCACATCCACATCGCCGAACGACTCCGTGAACTTCAGCCCGCCGGGCATCCGCGCCACCGCCCGCAGGAGATCTTCGGAATCCGAACCCGGCTGGACGACGACCGCCCACTCCTCCGCACCCCACGGCAACATCACGACCGCCGGCAGCTTCTCCCTCGCGCTCTCTGCGTCACCCTCCCCAGCCGGCACTGGTGGCAGGAACGGACCGGGCACGCCCGCGGAGGTCATGTCCACCGCCGGTGGTCCGCGAAGCGCGTCACGAGGTCATCGAACCTGGTCCAGTCCACGGCCGGTGGCCGCACGTCGTGGACGAAGAACCGCAGCGGGGTGACCTGGTAGTCGTGCCAGCCCTGTTCGATCGCGAACAGGTCAGCCGCGGCCGGCGAGTTGAAGGTGATGACCGTGTCCCGTACCTGGCGGGTCTCCCCCGGTTCGAAGCGGACGATGCCGAACAGCAGCGGCCCGGGATCACCTCCACCTGCTCTGTCTGCTCTGTCGAACATCACGTTCCGTCCTCCTGTGTTGGATCGTGGGCGACGAGGCACCGGAACCGACCCGCGAAGGTGTTCGACCTGCGGCGGATCCGGTGCCCGCCCACCGTCCAACCGGACGACTTGTCACGGAAGGCCGCCGGCCGTATACGCCGAGGGTTCCGATCTATACGGAGACCGGATAGGCTCTGTGCGTCCGATCAAGGACAGACGGTCCTGTACCTACCGTCCGGAGGCGCCCGTGGTGTCCGTCCGCCGCCCGTTACCCCAGGCCCCGCCAGGACTCTGGGACCGGCCAGACATGGCCGACGCACTTGCCCGCCGCGACATCGGCACCGTCTTCAAGATCTACCGCCAGTGGACTGGCGCGACCCAGACGCAGATCGCCGCCGTCTGCGGCCTCCCGCAGTCGCATGTCAGCGAGATCTCGACCGGCCGCCGCCAGGTCACCAGCCTGGAGATCTTCGAGCGCATCGCCGACGGCATCGACATCCCGCGGGGCCGCATCGGACTTGCCGAAAGACCCGGCACCGTCCCCGAGCCCCGCACCGAACCCGGAGCACCCGTCGTCAACGTGCCCGGCGACATCGTGCGCGTCTACCCCAGCCGGACAGCCGTCCCCTCCGAGCTGTGGCGGACGCTGTTCGCCGGCGCGCGCCACCAGGTCGACGTCCTCGTGATCGCCGGCCTGTTCCTCCCTGACGGCCACGCCGACTTCACCACCGTCCTCCGCCGCAAGGGCGCGGAAGGCGTCACGATCCGCTACGCACTCGGCGACCCCGAATCACCCGCCGTCGCCCTCCGCGGCGAAGAGGAAGGCATCGGCGACGGACTCGCCGCCCGCACCCGGATCACCCTCACCTACCTCGCGTCCCTCCGCGAGGCACCCGGAATCGAGCTACGGCTCCACGCCACCACGCTCTACAACTCCATCTACCGCTTCGACGGCGACATGCTCGTCAACACCCACGTCTACGGCGCCCCCGCCGCGCACTCCCCCGTCATGCACCTACGCGCCCAGCCCGGTGGCCTGTTCGACCACTACGCCGCCAGCTTCGAGCGCATCTGGGCCACCACCGAAGGAGCCTGAACCCTCTTGGCGCGAATCGACTACTTCAACGACCCGAACGCCCCCAAGGCGAACAGCGTCGTCCCCTCCGTCACCGCCGTCGTCACCGACGAGGCCGGACGCATCCTCATGGTCCACAAGACCGACAACGACCTGTGGGCCCTGCCCGGCGGCGGCATGGACCTCGGCGAATCCATCACCGACGCCGCCATCCGCGAGACCAAGGAAGAGACCGGCATCGACATCGAGGTGACGGGACTCATCGGGGTCTACACCAACCCGCGGCACGTCCTGGCCTACGACGATGGCGAGGTCCGCCAGCAGTTCTCCCTCTGCTTCACCACCCGCAACCTCGGCGGCCAGCTCCGCACCTCCAGCGAGACGAAGGAGGTCCAGTTCGTCGCCCCCGAAGACCTGGACACGCTGAACATCCACCCGTCGATGCGACTCCGGATCGATCACTACCTGGAGAACCGGGCGACGCCCTACCTCGGCTGAACCGCCGCAAGCCGCGCAGTGGTGCGCTCAACGGTGGTTTGGAGATCCGGCCACGCCCGAGTGACCGACCGGTGCACGATCGATCCCTCGCCGTAGCGGGAGAGGATCTCCGCGATCCGTTCGGCGAAGGTGAACCGCTGACCCTGGGGACCCGTCGTCATGTCCGCCGCGCACAGCGCGTCCATCACCGGCGAGACCTCCAGCTCCCACGCGGACAGCTCCGCCGTCAGGCCCCGCTCCTCGGCTTCATACCGGGCGCATGAGTGGTGCGCTACCAGGGCGCACAGCCGCTTCGGGGCATCCTGGGCTTCGAGGAACCGGGCGCCGTCCACCGGGTGGAACCGCAAGTGCGCGATCGGCGGGGCGTACCCGATGTCATGCAGCCAGGCCGCCGCTACGAGCAGGTCACGCTCTTCAGCATCGACAGCCGCGGACACCTCACGGGCAGCCGCAGCCACGGCCTGGACATGCATCCACCGATCCCCCAACGGGGTCAGCAGCTCGCTCGCCAACCGCTCAGCAACCGCTACATCCACCCGATCACGGTACGGCGACCGCCACCAGGCCGTCAGCGAGAGCCCGAGACTGCCGAAATGCTCGTTTTATGATCAAGGTTCGCGCGGTGCGGGCCGCGACGCGGAACCGGCTGCGCGCGGCCGTGGCCGGCCGTGCTCGCCGGGCGCGTCGCACCCCGCACTGCGCCATGACCTAGAATGATATGCGCCGGAATACCTCCGATTTTGCTCTTCGAATAGAGAATCATGGCGACTAAGAATCCAAACGTATCCATGGTTGCTGCGCCGAGATACGATGCATTTATTTCCTATGCATCGCCGGATCGATCAATTGTAGCGCACATAGTTGCCGATCTTGAAAGCTCCGGCATTAGGATCTGGTGGGATCAATCTTCAATGATCCTCGGAGAGAAAGTCCGCGAGGCCGTCAATCGGGGAATAAACAGCAGTTCGATTGTTATTTGTTTTATCTCAACGAAAGCACTGGCTTCAGGCTGGTGTGAAGCGGAGGTTTCGGCGGCATTCGCCCGCGAAAATACCGAGAAGAAGACAATAGTCATTCCCGTTCTGATCGGGGGAATCAAGGATAACGACCTCCCGCCCGACATACAGAGTAAACTTTATCTTGACCTGCGCGGCAATCACCGAAAAAAGTATTCCAGGTACCGGCACCTTCTGGTCCATGCGATTCGAATACACGGCGGCCTGAAGGCTGACACCCACGACTCCCCTAAGGACGTCTGGGTTCCAGTCGGCGATGACTTGATTGCCTTCTTCATGAACCATAGGTACTCGTCGGGGACCGGTACGCCCGACCTCAAGCGTCTCTACGCAAAGATCTGTCGGGCCACGGTTGACGCAATTGCGAAGGATGCCGATGACGACAGCGCCCTAAGGGAGTTCTATAACTCACATGGAGGGTATGTCCTCCAGAAGGTGGCGGCCTACTTTCTTAGTGAAAGCGGAACCGATATAACCGAGCAGAGCACCCCGTTTGATATTGAGAGCGTATTCGACTCTCTTAATACCCTAGCTACACTCTTCTTCTTGCAACAGACGATCCACGAAGCGGCGGAAAACGGAGGCTGGCTGGTTTCTGGCGCGACCGGAGAGGCTTGGCTAGCTCGGGATGTACAGATCGTCGCGAAGATTGAGAATGGCGACATTGTCGCATACAAAGCGCTTCGCGGAGAGTGGCAGCCGATACAAGGCCTCCCCCAAGATGATCTCCCCTTTATTGCATATCCGCGTCCATCAAGCCCTACCGAATCTGACACCCAGACTACAAAGGCCTCGCCAGAAGATCCAAGGTAGCGAAGCCCAGAAATCGCGCCGATCCATTTGTCTAATGCTGTTCCGCATTTGTACCACAAGGGGGCGACTTTTGTGGGCATCGGCGGACGGTGCGGGGCCCGTGACCTGCCCCAGCGGACGCTTGTGGACGTTCGTTGACGATGTCTGAGGATGTCTAAAGAAGCATCTGGTTGCGCCGCCGAGGCGTTTGCCCGTCGCGACGGGAACGAGCCGACGAAGGCGGATAACGCCAGTGCACTGCACTCCAACCGGTACCCGAGTCGGCGGACATCCCGCCACGAAGGTGGACCACACGCCCGCTTCTCGTAGGCCGCAGGTTAAGGACGAAGCTGCCGCGCCGCTTCCGTTCCTCGGCGCTGGCGCGCCTGCGGTACGGGTCGGCTTGCCACTGACGTTAATGACCATCCGCGCTCGGCGACCATCGCCCGTAGGATCAGCGTTCGACGTTCGCCCGCACGGTGTCGAGGCCGGGTTGCTGGTCGTGGCAGCCAGGGTGGCAGCCGAGCCGGCGGACAGCAGTAGACGAGCGCGGACGTCCATGGAATCCAGAAGGCGCGCCACCAGGACCGGCGGACGTCGGTGGACGAGTACAGCGGAGTATCTGGCAATCTCTTAATCTGTGGGTGTTATGCCGCTCGCGGCGTTGTTGCGTCCGCCCCTGCTATACAGCGGTAGCCGTGATCCGCGGCGAACGTTCAGACGGCGAGAAGGCCCTCCACCCTCACGCACCGGACTACACCTCTAGCCGAAAATCCTCAATCTTTTGCCTGATTACTGTTTCTGGAGACGACCCGCTTTCGCGATTCTCCAGCATTTGACGGAGATCTGAATCGTCCAAAAAGATTATCAGCTTATCATGCAATATCCACTGATCGCGGCGAACGGTACGGGCCGCAGGGCTAACACCGCCCCGACATGCGATAAGTCCGAATAGGCCAGTTCCGTGGCGCGTCAAGTAGTGGGAAATCTGAAGAACTTCGTCCTTCTTGACTGGATTTTGATAATTTTTTGCATCGACGACAATATAGTGCGCCTCGTAATGGAGTCTCATGAAAGCCCAGAAACCGTCGATCGCATAGTTCGGGTAGATAAAATCACGCCGATTAGTTCCGGTTTCATTCCTGCTTTCCGCTATTGAATGCTCGAGTGGAGGGCAGAAGATGTAGTCCAGTATCTCTCCACATAGAGACTGATAGGCACTCCAGTGAGGACGTCCCGGCACAATGTTGGCGAGGCGCTCGGCCAGGTCGTCAGAGTAACGCGTCGGTCGACCAACACCCCGAGGAGAATCGTAGACGGGAGACTGGTAGACAGGAGGCCCGTAGGCGGAGGACCTGTAGATGGGAGACCCAATGGTATCGCCCCCCGGTCGCTCAGGGTTACTATCGACGGGTCCAAATATGTCTTCCGTCGCAATTCCGAGCAACTCGGCCTCGGCGAGTAATATTGGTCGATCCCAAACTTCAATATTGCTCGAATGGAGGAGATTTTTATAGTCATGCGATAGGCTGTCGGGCACCGCAAGGACGAGTCGCGGTGTGTGACCGAATTCTTCCAAGTAGGCGGCCGAGTATCGTTTCATTTGCTCGATGGTTAGTTGAAGTCGACTTGATGTCTGAGGTGCTTCTCGTTTCGCTTCGACGATTAGGTCTGTCGTGCCGGTGTCGACGATGAAATCGGGACGCATTCGAGTGCCAATTAGCGCTTCTCGTCGAACCTTGTTTGACCCTACAAGGGACGGAATGACGTTGGAAAGAAATTCATTGAACATCAATTCGGTCAGCCGAAAGTTGGACACAGATATTTCTCCGAGTATGTTGCCAGTGAAGTCACCGGGGGAGTAAGGCTAGTAGACACCTCAGGACGTGGCGCGAGTGGGGGTCGGGGGCACTCGGCCCGCGGCGAGTACGGCGAGCCGCGGTGTCGATGTCGTTCCGATGCGAGGCCGCAACGGGAGTCTCGCGGCCAGATCGGACCACGGATTTGCCGCTCCTCGGCGGATTGTCGGCGGCACCGCTCCGTCCGGCCTGGTGTAGCAGCGCCTGTAGCAACGACTACGTACATCGGCAGACGACCACGGATGCCGGTGGACATCGCGACCTGTGCGGGTCCCGCCGTTGCAATGACCGAGCTGTGCCTTCTAAGCACTGGGTCGCAGGTTCGATCCCTGCCGGGCGCACAAATCGGCCCTCTGACCTGCGACGATGCCGAGCAAGATCCGCCAGGCGGGCCCGAAACCCACTCTGGCACCTAATAAGCACCAGGTCTCCCACCCGCGCCCGCCCGTCGCTGGCAGCTCTGTGACCTGCACCAGCAGAGCAGAAGGCAGCCCGCATCGCAGCTCACAGCGCTCAGTGACCTGATAACTTTCCCCTCTCCGCCCCCACGAAGACCCCCAACAGGCACCCGGGATCAACTCACATAGCCACGCCGCACACGGGCCCGCGCCTCGGCCACCATCCCGACGCAGACAGGACCCGGGCCCTGGCACACGCCATACCAGCACGGTCTGACACGGCCTGCCCTGGTGGCACACTGTCCGGGTGAGCAACGGGGGCAACACGGACAGCACCGGCGACGGCGCGGGCTGGGACTTCTTCGTCTCCTACACCCAGACCGACCGGCCATGGGCGGAGTGGATCGCCTGGACGCTGGAAGAAGCCAACTATCAGGTCTTGATCCAAGCCTGGGACCTCGTGCCCGGCTCGAACTGGGTCACCGGCATGGACGAAGGCGCCACCCGCGCGGCACGCACGATTGCCGTCCTCTCCCACGCCTACACCCGCTCGGTCTACGGCGCCGCCGAGTGGCGAGCCGCCTGGGCCTCCGACCCCACCGGGGCCACCCGCAAACTCCTCGTCACCCGCGTCGAAGACTGCCCACGGCCGGGCCTGCTCGGACAAGTCGTCTCCCTCGACCTGTTCGGCATCCCCCACGACCAAGCCCGCTCGCAGCTGCTACACACGGCCGAGTTGGCCGTCTCTGGTGGACGGGCGAAACCGGCCGCTGCGCCACCGTTCCCCACCAGCCCACAAGCACCGACCCCGCCGCCGTTCCCGGCATCAGGAAACGACCCTGGCCAGCCGCCGGCCACCAGCCCTCCCGCCGGCGGCATCCACATCGGCACCGTCACCGCACCCGGCGGACAAGCCATCGGCATCAACTACGGCCAGATCACCCAGGGGCGGGACGGTCCCCGGCCGATGACCCCCAGCACCACACCTGACGGCCAGCACAGCGCCGCAGTCGAGCACGTCAGCGCACCAGACGGGCAGGCCATCGGCGTCAACCACGGCCAGGTCTGGCAGCAACGGTTCTCCGGCCCGTTCCAGCTACTCCGCCACGCCACGATCCCCCTCGACCCACTCCCCGGCGACCTCCGGCTGACCGATCCCGCCAACCCGGATAACCCGGTCGCCCGGTTCCAGGGCCGCGAAGAACTCATCGGCAAGATCGACGCCTTTGTGGCCCGGTGTGTGCAACAGCGCCGCGGCGGCTACCTACTCATCGAAGCCGAAGCCGGCATGGGTAAATCCGCCCTCGCCACCTACCTCGCCTACACCCGGACCTGGCCCGCGCACTTCACCCGCCTGCCCGACGGCCGCATCCCCGAACGCGCCCGCCGCAACCTCGCCGCCCAGCTCATCGCCCACTGGCAACTCCAAGACGCCGCCCCCGGGGGTGTGCTACCCGACGACGCCGACACCACCACCTGGCTCTACGGCCGCCTCTGCGACGCCGCCCGGACCCGCGACCACGACCAGCCGGTCGTGCTGCTCGTCGACGGGCTCGACGAAGCACCCACCCCACCTCCCGGGGAACTCCCCCTCGGACTGCCCACCGCCCTACCCCCCGGCACCATCATCATCGCCACCACCAGGCCCAAAACCGTCGCCGTCCCCACTGGGACGCGGGTCGTGGAACGCATCGACGTCGAAAGCACCAGCAACCGACGCGACCTCCTCGACTACCTCACCGCCGTCACCGCCCACGACCCGCTGATCGCCGACGCCCTACACCGCGCTGGGCCGCCCGCCGACCGGTTCTGCCGGACGCTGCTGGACCGCTCCGGCGGCGTGTGGATCTACGCCCTCACCGTCCTCGACCAGATCCGCGACCACGACCGCGACCCGAACGACGTCGGCTACCTCCCCGAGGGTCTCGCCGGCTACTACGCCGACAACGTCCACCGGTGGTGCACCGAAGTCGGCGCCCCCACCTGGCAGAACCGCGGCCTACCCCTGTTGGCCACCCTCACCGCCATCCGCGAACCCCAAACAGCCGCCGCCCTCGCCCAGTGGGCTGGCGTCCCCGAACACGACACCCATGCCCTGCTCCGCGGCATCCTCCGTCCCTTCCTCGCCGTCCACCGCGGAATCACTCCCCGCGAAGATCGCTACCAGCCCCGCCACCAGAGTCTGCGCGACTTCGTCGCCGGCACCACCCTCACCGAGGGCGACGACACTCTGCGCGACCTCGCAGACGCCCTCGGAAGCGCTACCCGCACGGCGCACCAGCGCATCGCCCTCGCCCTCACACCTCCCGAACCTGTTGGACAGCGCATCTGGCAGAACAGCGACGACTACACCCGCACTCACCTACCCGAACACGCCGCCCACGCCGGCACCCTCGACCAGCTCGTCAACGACCACGGATTCCTGCTGGCCTGCCACTCCGCCGGCATCATGCGCCACCGCCACCGGGTCACCACCCCCGCCGGCCATGCCGCGATGAACGCCTACACCCTGTTCCTCAGCAATCCTGACGCCAACGCCGACGACCCGCCCCTCTGGTCGCTGCACGTCTGGGCACGCAAAACCCACGCCACCGCCCTCGCCGACATCGCCGGACGACACACCCAGCGGGCCTGGACCATCCAGACAGCCATCTGGAACGGCACCGCCCACCACACCCTCACCAGCCACACCGGCTGGATGAACGCCCTCGCGGTCCTGCCCGGACCCGGCAACATCACCCTGCTCGCCACCGCCAGCGGCTGGGACGGCACGGTGCGGCTGTGGGACCCCACCACCGGCCAACCCCACGGCGAACCCCTCACCGGCCACACCGGCCCCGTGAACGCCCTCGCCGTCCTCCCCGGACCCGGGGGTACCACCCTCCTCGCCACCGCTGGCAACGACCGCACGGTACGGCTGTGGAACCCCACCACCGGCCAACCCCACGGCGAACCCCTCACCGGCCACACCCGCCCCGTGAAAGCCCTCGCCGTCCTGCCCGGACCCGGCAACATCACCCTGCTCGCCACCGCCAGCGACTGGGACGGCACGGTGCGACTGTGGGACCCCACCACCGGCCAACCCCACGGCGAACCCCTCACCGGCCACACCGGCCCCGTGAACGCCCTCACGGTCCTCCCCGGACCCGACGGCACCACCCTGCTCGCCACCGCCAGCAACGACCAGACAGTACGGCTGTGGAACCCCACCACCAGCCGACCCGTCGGCGAACCCCTCACCGGCCACACCGGCCCCGTGAACGCCCTCGCCGTCCTCCCCGGACCCGGGGGTACCACCCTCCTCGCCACCGCTGGCGGCGACCGGACAGTACGACTGTGGAACCCTACCAGCGGACAACAGATCGCCGAGCCCCTCACCGGCCCGGTGACCGCCCTCGCCGTCCTCCCCGGACCCGACAACACCACCCTGCTCGCCACCGCCAGCAACGACCAGACAGTACGACTGTGGAACCCCACCACCGGCCAACCCCACGGCGAACCCCTCACCGGCCACACCGACGACGTGACCGCGCTCGCGGTCCTCCCCGGACCCGACAACACCACCCTGCTCGCCACCGCCAGCAACGACCAGACAGTACGACTGTGGAACCCCACCACCGGCCAACCCCACGGCGAACCCCTCACCGGCCACACCGGCCCCGTGAACGCCCTCGCGGTCCTCCCCGGACCCGACGGCACCACCCTGCTCGCCACCGCCAGCAACGACCAGACAGTACGGCTGTGGAACCCCACCACCGGCCGACCCGTCGGCGAACTCCTCACCGGCCACACCGGCCCCGTGAACGCCCTCGCGGTCCTCCCCGGACCCGACGGCACCACCCTGCTCGCCACCGCCAGCAACGACCAGACAGTACGGCTGTGGAATCCCACCGTCGGCGAACCCTTCGCTGGCTACACCGGCCCGGTGAACGCCCTCGCGGTCCTGCCCGGACCCGACGGCACCACCGCCACAGCCAGCAATGATGAGAGGGTTCGGCTGTGGAACCCCACCACCG
>NZ_SJXI01000051.1:0-108745 GCF_004337455.1 Parafrankia sp. BMG5.11
CTGGCACGGCGGGAGGGGGTGGTGATGAACCATCAGGCAACACCGCCTCGGGGCGGAAAATACCCCACGACACACAGCCACCATTCCGACCCCCACCACACCCAAACCCAGGCCCCGGAATTCCAGCATCGAGTGCGGTGCGCTCTTGAGTGCTCGCTGTGGATCTTGGCGGCGTGTACCGCGTGTGGTCTGTTTCTGATCTTCGCGGTGTGGTGGGGCGGTCTGGCGGGGCTGTGCCGGGGTGGTCCGGACATGGCGCGCTCGCGCCGGTATCCCTGCTCGACCCAACCAGGCGGCCAACTGGGCGGGCCCGGCGGGTGAACCCGAGCGACTCGCAGAGCCGGATCGCACTGGTGTTCGTGGCGATGGTGTGCGGACAGGCCCCGGCAGCGAACCCGTCCGGGAGACCGTGCGGAGCGCGCGTCCCTGATCAACCGGCCGGCGGCTCCGGTGCCCGGGTCAGCCGACCGGCGCGGAACGGGGGCCGGGGGTGAAGGTGATGGGGACGTGCAGGGGCGCCCGGGTGAGGGTCGAGTGGAAGTGGATGTCGGCATCCTCGCGGAGGCGGATGTCGTGCATCCGCCGAAGCAGCTCCTCGAGGGCGATCCGCATGTTCAGCCGGGCGACGTTCGAGCCGAGGCAGCGGTGCGGCCCGGCGCCGAACGCGAGATGGCGGTTCGGCGAGCGGTCGATGTCGAAGGTCTTCGGGTTCGGGAACTCGGCGTCGTCGTGGTTGGCGGAGGCCCAGTAGATGAGGACCCGGTCGCCCTTGCTGATCTGCTTGCCGTCGAGCTCGATGTCCCGGGTGGCGGTCCGGGCGATCGCGATGAACGGCCCGTCGAGCCGCAGCAGCTCCTCCACCCCGGCGGGAATCCGCTCAGGATGCGAGCGCAGGTAGGCGGGGATCTCCGGCTGCCGGCTGAAACGCAGCAGCATCAGACCGAGCGCCCCGGCCGTCGTCTCGAGCCCACCCAGGATGAGGAGCTGGACGATGCCGACGATCTCCTTCTGGGTCAGCGGGCGGCCCTCGAACTCCGCCTTGAGGAGGGCGTCGACGACGTCACCGCGGGGCGGGCGCTGCCGCCGCTGCTCGACGAAACCGTTGATCCACTCGGAGAGACCGGCCCAGCACTCCTTACCGATCGGGTCGTTCGGAATGGAGGCCTTGGAGGCGAGGAAGGAGACCTTGTCGAGGTCCTCGGTGGGGGCGTCCAACGCGAACTTGAAGAACGACAGGCTCGGGAACGGGCGGGCGAAGTCGTCCATGAACTCGCACTCGCCGCGCTCGATGAACTCGTCGATGAGGTCGGTGACGAGCGCGCGTGCCGGGGCCTCCCAGCCCGCGATCGCTTTCGGCGTGAAGTGCGAGTTCACCAGCTTCTTGTAGACGCGCTGCTCCGGCGGGTCGACCTCCACCGGGATGTTGCGGACGTGCGTCGTGCTCGGCGGGATCGCCAGCCCGTAGGCGGAGCTGAACGACTCCCAGTCCTGGGCGACGTTGAGGACGTCCCCGTACTTCGTCACCACCCAGAAGCCGCCGTGCTGCCCGGTGTGCGTGACCGGGCATAAGGTCCGCATCCGGTCCATCGTCTCGGGAAAGACGGCCGCCAGGTCATGCGAGAGGTGGTCGAAGTCCTTCAGGCACCATTCGTCGGGCATCGGGGCGGCGGCAGGCGTGGGCATCTGGTCCTCACTTTCTCCGAGACGTTCACGGGTAGTTGTGTTCGTTTCCGCCAGGGCGCCCGCACCCGGCCGCCCGGATCAGGCTGTGTCGATCCAGACCGACTTGACGTTGAGGTACTCGTCGAGCGCCTGGTGCCCCATCTCCCGGCCCCAGCCGCTGGCCTTGTATCCACCGAAGGGAACGGCCGGGTCCATGAGGTTGAAGTTGTTCACCCACACCGTTCCGGCCCGCAGGTCGCGCGCCATCCGGTGGGCCTTGCCGATGTCCCGTGTCCACACCCCGCCGGCCAGGCCGAACTCGGTGTCGTTGGAGCGGGCCGTCACCTCTTCGATCGAGTCGAAGGGCAGCACGCAGGCGACCGGGCCGAAGATCTCCTCTCGCACCACCCGCATCTCGTCGTGCACGTCGGTGAGGACGGTCGGCGCGACGAAGTAGCCCCGGGCCAGGTCGTCGGTCTCGATGCGGGCACCGCCGGCGGCGGCCCGCGCGCCCTCCTCCCTGGAGAGGTCGAGGTAGCCGACGACGCGCTCGAGCTGCTCGGCCGAGACCAGCGGCCCGATCCTGGTCTTCGGGTCGAGGCTGTTGCCGACCTGCAGGTTCGCGGCGAACGTGGCGATCCGCTCGACGAACTCGTCGTGGATCGACCGCTCTACGAAGATGCGGGTTCCCGCGCAGCAGATCTGGCCGGAGTTCGTGAACACTGCCATCGCCGCGCCGGGCACGGCCCGATCCAGGTCCGCGTCGGCGAAGACCACATCGGGCGACTTGCCGCCCAGCTCCAGGGAGACCCGCTTCAGGTTGCCGGCCGCCGCCCGCACGATGTGCTGCCCGGTCGTCGTGGACCCGGTGAAGGCCACCTTGTCGACGTCCGGATGCGCAGACAGGGCCGCGCCGGCCGTCTCCCCGGGGCCGGTCACGATGTTCACCACGCCGGGCGGGATCCCGACCTCGGTGAGCAGCTCACCGAGCCGCAGCGCGGCGAGGCTGGCCTCCTCGGCGGGCTTGAGCACCATCGTGCATCCCGCCGCCAGCACGGGCGCGATCTTCCAGATGGCGTTGCTGACCGGCCGGTTCCAGGGCACGATCGCGGCTACCACCCCGATCGGCTCCTTGAGCGTGTAGCTGAGGACCTGGCGCGGGATCGAGTTGGGGATGGTCTCCCCGTGGATCTTGGTAACCCAGCCGGCGAAGTAGCGCAGGACGCCGGCCTCCCAGGACGAGCCCGGCTTCGTCCCGGGGCGGCGGCGCCCGATCGGCGCGCCCATGTCGAGCGCCTCGAGCAGCTTCAGCTCCTCCTGGTGGGCCGTGACCGCGTCCGCGAACGCCCAGATCAGGTCCTGCCGCTCACTGGGGAGCATGCGCCGCCACGGGCCCTCGAAGGCCGCGCGCGCCGCGGCGACGGCCCGGTTGACGTCCTCGGTGCCGCCCTCGGCCAGTTCGGTCAGCGTCTCGCCGGTGGACGGGTTGATGCTGGGAAAGGTCCGGCCGGAGGCCGCCTCGCTCCATTCTCCGCCGATCAGCAACCGCCGTGGCCCGCCGCCGAGGAACGGGAGCGCCACCGCGTCGGGGGGCGTGAGTGTCGACACCGGTTCTCCTCTTTGTGGCGGGTCAGTGGCGGGGTTGGTTCGGTGGCCTCGGGTAGGTGCCCGGCCCTGGTGCCCGGCACCAGGGCCGTCCCGCCGTGCTAGTCGATGAGCTCGTAGAAGGTCCGGATCGGCGGCGGGTCGGTCTGCAGCGAGCTGCTGCGCCGGACGCGGCCGGCGTTCGACGAGGCGCGCAGGTCCTGCAGCGGCGTGGCGAGGTCGTCAGCCTCGATCTCGTAAATGGTTATGTACTCGAGCGTCCCCGGATCGGCCGTCACGTCGGCGGTGTCGCGAACCCGGTAACGGCGCGCGCCCACAAAACCGGGGATCTTGAGGATGTCGGGCACGTGCTCCTCGGAATACCACTTGTTGTACTCGTCCTCGCGCTCGGCGGAGACGGGACGGGTCTGCACGACCAGAATGCCCTTCGGCACGCGATCCTCCCGGTGTCGTTGGCGGCTGCCCGGGACGGTTCTCCGCGGCGGAAGGCGTCGGTATCCCGGACGAGGTGGATGCTAAGCCGCGCTGTCCCCGTCAGGAGACGTTTCCCGCACCCGGTGTCACGGGGTCGGCTGGGACGCCGTCACGAGCGCGGCGGGAAGCCCGATGCTGCGGGTCTCCAGGAAGCCGGCCAGGCCCTCGGGGCCGAGCTCACGGCCGAGACCGGACTGCTTGAACCCACCGAAGGGCACCAGCGGGAACGGCGGATAGGCGCCGTTGACGGCCACGCTGCCGGTGCGGATGCGCCGGGCGACCTCCACGCCGCGTGCCGGGTCGGCCGACCACACACCGCCGGACAGCCCGTACTGGGAGTCGTTCGCGATGCGGACGGCGTCGTCGAGGTCGTCGTAGGGGAGGAAGCAGAGGACCGGCCCGAAGATCTCCTCCCGGGCGATCCGCATGTTGTTGTCGACGTCGCCGATGATGGTCGGGGCGACGTACCAGCCCCGCGGCAGGTGCTCCGGGCGGACGCCGCCGGCGACCACGCGGGCGCCGTCGCGCACCGCGCCCTCGATGTAGCCCTCGACCCGCGTCCGCTGCCGCTCGGCGACCAGGGGGCCGACGAAGACGGAGGGGTCGTGCGGGTCGCCGACCGAGACGCCCGCGGCGGCCGCGGCGGCGATCTCGAGCACCTTCTCGTAGCGCGACCGCGGCACCAGGACGCGGGTGTGCGCACCGCAGACCTGGCCGGAGAGGTGCATGCCGCCGCGCACGACAGTCGGGACGACGGTGTCGAAGTCGGCGTCGTCGACCAGGATCGAGGCCGACTTGCCGCCCAGCTCGAGGGAGACCCGCCGGACGGCCTCGCCGCACAGACTCATGATCCGCTGGCCGGCAGCCGTCGACCCGGTGAACGCGACCTTGGCGACGTCCGGGTGGGTGACCAGGTACTCGCCGACCTCGCGGCCGCCGGGGACGACGTTGACCACGCCGGGCGGCACACCCGCCTCGTCCATCGCGTCGGCGAGGATGAAGTTGCTCAGCGGGGCCTCGGGCGCCGGCTTGAGGACGACCGTGCAGCCGGCGGCCAGCGCCGGAGCGGCCTTCCACGCGGCCAGCGTGACCGGCGCGTTCCAGGGAACGATCGCGGCGACCACGCCGACCGGTTCCTGCGTCACCAGGGCGCCGCGGTCACCGGCCAGCACGGTCCGCTCGAACTCGTAGCTGCGGGCCAGCTCGCTGTAGTACTCGAAGACGGGGGCGACCAGGCCGGTCTGGGCGGCCTTGGCCTGGCTGGTCGCGCAGCCCATCTCGTCGGTGGTGACCTGGGCGATCTCGGTTTCGTGCTTGCGCAGGGCCTCGGCGGCCCGGGCGAGGATGTCGGCTCGCTCGGCCGCGGACATCCGTGGCCAGGGGCCGTTCTCGAAGGCGTCGCGCGCGGCGCGGACCGCCCTGTCCATGTCCTCGCGGGTGGCTTCGGGTAACGCGCCCACGATCTCTTCGGTCGAGGGCGACACCACGTTCAGAGTCCCGGAGCCGGCCGGCGCGGCCCAGGTGCCGTTGATATAGAACGCATCCCTGTACATCAGCCGGTCACGCACAGTGCCTCCCTGGGGGTGACTCTCGGCGGAGCCTAACACCATGAGCGAGTGCTCGCTAGCTTGAATTGATCTTCGTTGGTGTGGTCCGCACTGGTCGTCGACCTTATCAACCATGTGAGTGCTTACTTGCTACCAACGTGCCAGATCGTCGGGCCAGGTGCTGGCCAGAGCGATTCGACGAGCCGGGGTGGCCGTGCCCTCACAGGTATTCCGGGCTGGCGCGGCCGGCCGGCATCCGACCGTCCGCCGGCGCTCGGGGGGCCGGCGCTCGGGGGCCGGCGAGTGAAGCGAGTTGGCTCAGCCATCCTCTTGATCGCACACACACAGCTCACTTCGGCGCTGACACCGCAGCGGGCGCAGGCGTCAGCTGGGAGGTGGGGCGACCGGCAGGGTGGGGCGACCGGCCGGGTGGGGTCAGCGCCGGCGGCGGGAGGGCTCGATGACGGGGAAGAAGCCCTTGATCGTGCTCTCGCTGATCAGGGCGACCGCCCGATCGCGGTTGAACAGGTCGTTGTGGCGGCTCTCCATGGCCAGGACGAGGGCGATGCCCATCACCGCGCGGGCGGAGAGGTCGGGCGACTCGAACTCGAATCCGTAGCGGTCCTCGACGTCGCGCCAGGCATCGGCGAGCCGGTCCATCGCGACCGCGAAGTGCTTGCGGTAGAACCGCCGGCCGACCTTCGGATCGCCGAAGAGCACCAGGCCCAGCAGCGGGAGGACTTCCTCCAGGGTGGAGATGAGCTGGCGGTAGAGGCCGTTCATCGTCTGCAGCTGCCGCTCGGGGGTCAGCGGCTCCTCGAGATCGACGACCTCGGTCGCGGCGACGAGCTCGTCCACGGCCTCGCGCAGCGGCTCGACCACGGCCTCGTAGAAGAGCTGGTCCTTGCTCTCGAAATGGCGGTAGATCACGCCTTCGCTGATTCCGCCACGCTCGGCGATCGCCTTGATGGTCGTGCCGTTCATGTCGCCCGTCTCGATGAAGGCCTGGCGGGCGGCCTTGAGGATCGAGCGCTTGCGGGCCTCGGCGGTGAGCCGCCGAGGCCGTTGTGACCCGGTGGCGTCGGGGGAGTGGGCTACCTGCTCGGCCATGGTTCCTCCCGGCACGCCTAGTACCACAGCTAGTGAATGAACGTACACTACTTCAGCTGGGGGAATCACCGGCTCCGAGAAACGCCGCACCCTCGCGATTTCGGTGTCATGTGCGTCACTGTCGTCCGTGACATTGTTGTCCGTGTCACCGCCTGGCGGGCGCAGCTCGGCGATCGTAGATCATGCGGGCTGCGGGTCGTAGGCGGCGGGTGCCCGGCTCCGGCGATCCACGAGCGGCGTCCGTGCCGCTTGACGGGACACGGCCAGCCTCCCTAGCATTTTTGATGAATGAGGGCTTACTCATCAGTCGACCGCCCGTCCGGCGGACCGGAGGAACGGATGCCATGCACGACATCGTGATCTATGGCGGCGAGGTGGTCGACGGGACGGGTTCGCCGCCCCGTCGCGCGGACGTGGCGATCGACGGGGAGCGGATCACCGCGGTCGGTGAGGTGAGCGAACCCGGCCGCCGCCGGATCGACGCCCGCGGGCGCCTGGTGACCCCGGGATTCGTCGACATCCACACCCACCTCGACGCGCAGCTCTTCTGGGACCCGGTGGCCAGCCCGTCCTCGTGGCACGGCGTGACCAGCATCGTCCTGGGCAACTGCGGCGTCACGTTCGCGCCCGTGCGGCCCGGCGAGCAGCGCTACCTCGCCGAGATGATGGAGTCCGTCGAGGACATCCCGGCCGACACGATCATGGACGGGATCGACTGGAGCTGGGAGAGCTACGGCGACTACCTGAAGGCGCTCGGCCGCCGGCAGCTCGGCGTCAACGTCGGCGGCATGATCGGCCACTGCGCGCTGCGCTACTACGTCATGGGCCCACGTGGCCTGGACGAGGCCCCCGCCACCGACGAGGACATCGCGAAGATGGCGGCGGTCGTCGGCGAGGCGATCGACGGCGGCGCCCTCGGCTTCTCGACGTCCCGCAGCTTCATGCACACCGTGCCGGACGGCCGCGCCGTCCCGGGCACCTACGCCCTGCAGGCGGAGCTCGCCGCGATCGCCGGGGCCCTCGCCTCGCGCGGGCGCGGCACGATCGAGGTCGTCCCCCGCATCGGCGAGCGGGACGGACCGGAGCGGCAGAACTCCGTCGCCGAGCTGGCCTGGATGGAGGAGGTGAGCCGCGCCTCGGGGCGCCCGCTCACCTTCGCGATCATGCAGAGCGACCGCCGGCCCGGCCTGTGGTCCTGGGTGATGGACGAGGTGGCCGCCGCCCGCGGCCGCGGCGCCGACCTGCGTCCGCAGACCGCGGCCCGGGGCAGCGGCATCCTCTACGGGCTCGTCGGCCGCACGCCGTACGACGCGCTGCCGGGCTGGGCGAAGTTCATGGAGCAGCCGTGGGCGGAGCGGCTGGCGGCGCTCCGCGACGCCGAGGTGCGCCGCGCGCTGGTCGAGGAGGCGGAGAACCCGGTCGAGCTGTCGGGCCCGCTGGCGCCGAAGGACCCGTCGAAGCTGTACCTGCTCCCGCCCGGCCCGGCGCGGTACGACGTCGACCCGGGTAACAGCCTGGCGGCCGAGGCGGCTCGCCGCGGGGTCAGCCCGGCGGCGGCGTTCCTCGCCTGCACCCTGGAGACCGACGGCCGCGGGCTGCTCTACTACCCGGTGCTCAACCAGGACCTCGACGCCGTCGCCGCGATGATCACCAACCCGGACGTCGTCGTCGGGGTCGGGGACGCCGGCGCGCACGTGGCCCTCACCATGGACGCGGGCCAGCCCACCTTCCTGCTGCGGCACTGGGTGCGCGACAAGGGCCTGCTGGACGTCGGCACGGCGGTGCGCAAGCTGAGCGCCGAGGGGGCCGAGCTGTTCGGCCTCGCCGACCGGGGCGTCCTCACGCCCGGCGCCTTCGCCGACGTCAACGTGATCGATCTGGATCGCCTCGACCTGGACACCCCCGAAATGCTCGCGGACTTCCCGCACGGCGCGAACCGGTTCGTCCAGCGGGCGCGGGGCTACGACTACACCCTCGTCAACGGCCGTGTCCTGATCGAGGGCGATGAGTTGACCGAGGAGCGTCCGGGACGGATCGTGACCGCATGACAGCGGTTCCCGATCAGTTCGGGTTGTTCGACTTGTTCGCCCTCAAGGACCGGGTCGCGGTGGTGACCGGGGCGTCGTCCGGCCTCGGTGCGGGCATCGCGCGGGCGCTGGCCGCCGCCGGTGCCCGGGTGGCCGTGGTGGCGCGCCGCCGCGACCGGCTCCTCGCGCTCGCGGAGGAGCTGGGCGGCCTGGCCGTCGGCGCCGACCTGCTCGACCCGGAGCAGGTCGACGCCGTGGTGCCGCAGGTCGCCGCCGAGCTCGGCGGGCCGGAGATCCTGGTGAACGCCGCCGGTGCCCGCCTCACCGAGGAACGCGCCGAGAGCGAGCCGCTCGACGCCATCAACCGGACCCTGGCGCTGAACCTGGTGGCTCCGCTCCGGCTCAGCCAGGCGGTGTTCCCGCACATGAAGGCGGCCGGGCGGGGCGCGGTGGTCAACATCTCGTCGATCAGCGGCATCGTCGGTGTCCCCGGCATCCCGCAGGCGTCGTACGCGGCCAGCAAGGCGGGGCTGTCCGGGCTCACCTCCGAGCTGGCCGTCCAGTGGGCGCGGCACGAGATCCGGGTCAACACCATCGCCCCGGGCTTCTTCCGCAGCGAGATCACCGACAGCCTCTACGACACCGAGAGTGGCCAGAACTGGCTGCGGCGGAACACCCCACTGCCCGGCGACGGCCGGGTGGAGGACTTCCTAGGCGCGGTCCTGTGGCTGGTCAGCGACGCGGGCCGGTACGTGACCGGCCAGACCATCGCGGTGGACGGCGGCTGGACGGCCCGCTGACCGCCCACGCTCGACGTGCTGGCCCGGGCGCGCCGTACCGCCCGGGCTAGACGCGCCAGATGGGGTTCGGGACGGCGTACGTCTGCCGGGACCTCGCGTCGGTGACGGTGACCACGCTGTCGTCGAACCGGTCGAGGAGGTAGGCCTGTGAGGCGGTGAGGTGGGCGCGGGTGATGCGCTCGGCCGCCGGCGCGCGGCCGGCCGTGATCTCGGTGAGGATCCGCCGGTGCGTGCGGACGACCTGCTCGGCCTCGACTTCGGCGGGGTACGCGCCCCTGCTGGCGGCCGACTCCGCCCAGGCCTGTTCCTGGGCGGACCACAGCGCCACCAGGCTGCTCACGATGTGGCGGATCGTGGCGTTCGGGGTGAGCGCGACGACGAGTTCGTGGAACTCGCGGGCGGCGTGCGTGAACGCGCTGCCGGTGCCCACGAACCCGGCCGTGGCCTCGACGTTCGCCCGCAGCACGGGGACGATCCGCTCGTGCCGGTCCGGCGCCGCCGCGCACTGTGCGGCGCACAGCGGCTCGAAGGTCTGCAGCCCGGTGGCCAGGTCGCCCAGCGTGACCCGGCCGGCCTGCAGCGCGAGCCCGAGATGGTAGGCGGCGGACGCCTCGTCGGGGCGGTGCACCTCGGCGCCGCCGACCTTGCCGCGCCGCACGGTGACCAGGCCCTCGGTCTCCAGGATCCGGATGGCCTCCCGCACGGACGGATAGCTCACCCCGAACTCCTGGACGAGCTGGTCCTGGGTCGGGAGCTGGTATCCGTCCGTCCCGTCGCCGGCGAGGATGCGCGCACGCAGGGCCGCGGCGACGGTCTCGGCGATCCGAACCTGCGAGACGCGCCCGCGGCGGCTGATCGACACCCCGCGAGCATACCGCTCGTTATCCTTATAAGTATTGAAGGTTGACGCGATTCGGACTACTTTTCCGGTCCATGGAGTACGAGATGGGCGAGGGCGTGGCGACCCTGCGCCGGGAGCTTCGTCAGCTGGTCCGTGAGCACGTGCCACCCGACTTCCTCGGTGCCTTCACCGCCGACCCCGCTGACCTCGAGGTCGCCCAGGCGTTCTGCCGGACCCTCGCGGAGCGCGGCCTGCTGTGCATGGCCTGGCCCCGTGAGTTCGGCGGGCGCGAGTCGTCGCCGTGGGAGCAGATGGCCGTCCGCGAGGAGATGTGGGCCCTGCACGAGCCGCGCGGCGCGCAGTACATGGGCGTCAACTGGGTCGGCCCGACGATCATGCGGCACGGCACGGCCGAGCAGCAGGCCCGCCACCTGCCTCCGATCTCCCGCGGCGAGGTCATCTGGTGCCAGGGCTTCAGCGAGCCCGAGGCGGGCTCCGACCTCGCCTCCCTGCGCACCACCGCCCGCCGCGACGGCGACGGCTGGCGGGTCACCGGCCAGAAGGTCTGGACCTCCTACGCCACGATGGCGCAGTGGTGCTTCCTGCTGGCCCGGACGTCCAAGGGCGCCCGCCGGCAGCAGGGCCTCACGGTCTTCCTGGTGCCGATGTCCGACCCCGCGATCGAGGTCCGTCCCATCGCCAGCATGATCGGTCCACATCACCTCAACGAGGTGTTCTTCGACGAGCTGCGGGTGACCGAGGCGGACGTCCTCGGCACCGTGGACGAGGGCTGGTCGCTCGTCCAGGAGGTGCTGGCCTTCGAACGGGTGGGTATCGCCCGCTACGCCCGGGTCGAGCGGCTGCTGCACGAGGCTCCCACCGCCCTCGGTGACCAGTGGGAGAAGCTCCCCGAGGAGCTGCGCGGCCGCTGGGCCCGGATGCTCGTGCACGCCCGCCGGGCCCGGCTGCTCGCCTACCGCGTCGTGGCACTGCAGGCCAGCGGCCGGATCAGGCCCGACGACTCGGCCGCCTACCGGATCGCGGTGACCCGGCTGGACCAGGAGAGCGCGGAGGTGCTCATGGACATCGTCGCCGAGGCGTCCCTGCCCGACGAGGCGGGCCGCCGGTTCCGCCGCGCGGTCGCCGACCACCGGCGCTACTCGGTGTCGGCCACCGTGGCCTCGGGCAGCGTGGAGATGCAGCGGATCCTGATGGCGCGCGCCCTGCTGGCGGCGTCATGACCGCCGTCCTGGGCGCGGCCACGAGCACGGACATGAACACCGAGCTGAGCGACGAGGCCGCCGAGTACGGCCGGACGGCCCTGCGCGCCTTCGAGGCGGCCGGCGGCGACGAGCTCGTCCAGGCCGCCGAGCGGGAGCCGGAGAAGCGGGCCGGCCTGATCGAGCCGCTGCTGGACGAGATCGGCGCCTGGGAGCTCGACCCGCGCGCCGGCGGCGACGAACTGGAGGCCGCGGCCGCGCTGTGCCGGGCCGCCGGCTGGTGGGTGCTGCCCTACCCGCTGGCCGAGCGGCTGTGCCGGCCGGCGGACGGCTCCACGGCCGGCCTGGTCCTCGCCGCCGGGACCGGAGCCGGCGTCGGCACCGGCCCGACCCCGGCGGCCGCGGTCGCCGGGCTCGGCCAGCGCTGGTCGACGGTCACCCTGGACGGTCGCCGCGGCGTGGCCACCGCCCGCCCGCCGGCGGAGGGGCCCCGCTACGGCGCGTTCGTCGCCGAGCTCGACCCCGAGCCGGTCGCGACGTCCACCGGGACCGGGACCGGCACGGAGGATGGCACCGCCGACGGCCGCGCGGACGCCGCGCTCGCGCTGGTGCTGCCGTGCTGGACGCTGCTCGGCATGCTCGACCGGGCGCTCGACCTGACCCGGGCGCACGTCCTCGCCCGCCAGCAGTTCGGCCAGCCGCTGGCCCGGTTCCAGGGCGTGCAGTTCCAGCTGACCGACGCCGAGGTCGAGCGGGTCGGGGTCGAGGAGCTGGCCAAGTTCGCGCTGTGGAGCGTCCAGGCCGGCCACGGTGACGCCGTCGAGGACGCGCTCGCGCTGCGGCACGCCGCCCTGGAGGCGGCCGACCTGGTGTTCCGGGTGACCCATCAGCTGCACGGCGCGATGGGCTTCTGCGACGAGACCACGCTGTCCTGGATCTCCCGCTACAGCCAGCCCGTGCGCCGCCATCCGCTCAGCCTGTCGGCCACCCGCGACCACCTGACCCGCCGGATCGGCCGGGCGGGCCTGTCCGGCCCGTTCGCCGGGCCCGCGGGAGCCGCCGCCCGTGCCGGCGCGGGTTCCGCCGCGGGTTTCGGTGAGGAGGGGCAGCCGCGATGAACACGTCCACCGAGGACCTGGCGGAGTTCCGCGCCGAGGTCCGCCGCTGGTGCCGGGAGCACGTGCCGGCCGACTGGCGGCGCGCGCAGACGGTCGCCGGCGACGCCGAGTTCGTGGCCTTCCAGCAGGCCTGGTTCCAGGAGCTGCGTACGGGCGGCTACGCCGTCCCGCACTGGCCCGCCGAGTGGGGCGGCGGCATGCCGGCCGCCCAGCAGGTGGTGCTGTACCAGGAGCTCGCGGCCCACGACGCGCCGCGACTGGTGCTCGGCTTCGTCTCCATCCACCATGCCGCCTCGACGCTGCTCGCCGCGGGCACCGACGAGCAGCGGGCGCGGCACCTGCCCGCGATCCTCGACGGCGAGATCTGGGTGCAGGGCTTCTCCGAGCCCGAGGCCGGATCCGACCTGGCCGGCCTGCGCACCACCGCGCGTCGCGAGGGTGACGGCTTCGTCGTCGACGGGCAGAAGCTGTGGGCCAGCGGCGCCGCGCACGCCGACTGGTGCCTGCTGCTGGCCCGCACCGATCCCGCCGCGCCCAAACGGCGCGGGATCTCCTACTTCCTGATGGACATGCGCTCACCCGGGCTGGACGTCCGTCCGGTGCGCAACGCGGCCGGCGAGTCGCACTTCTGCGAGATCTTCCTCAACGGGGTGGTGATCCCGGCCGAGAACCTGGTCGGCCCGGTGAACCAGGGCTGGCAGGTGGCCCAGGCGACGCTCAGCGCCGAGCGGGGGATGACGATGCTCGAACTGGCCGAACGGCTGGGCAACGCCGGGTTCCGCTGGCTGGTCGAGGCGTGCCGGGGGCCGGCACCCGGCGGGGGGCGGCTCGTCGACGATCCCCGGGTGCAGGACCGCCTCGCCGAGCTGGAGACCGAGATCGCCGGCCTGCGGGCGCTGTGTCTGGGGCTGGTCGAGCGGCACGAGGCCGGCACCGCCGGCCCGGCGGACGCCTCGGTCGTCAAGCTCTACTACAGCGAGCTGCTCCAGCGGACGATGGACTTCGCGGTCGAGGTCGCCGGGCTGCCGGCGCACACCGAGCTGCGCAAGCCGGCGTCCAGCGGCTGGGAGTCGGGGGCCTGGGTGCTGGACTTCATCGGTTCCTGGGAGTGGACGATCCCCGGCGGCACGAGCGAGATCCAGCGCACGATCATCGGTGAGCGCGGGCTCGGCCTGCCCCGTGAGCCGGTGGTGCCGGCATGAGCGCCGGTCCGGGCACCGCGGGCCCGGCGGGCGCCGTGGGCGCCGTGGGCGCGAGCACGCCGCAGGATGTGGACGACCTGCGCGAGCTGCACCGCGAGCTGCGTGACGTGGCGCGCGACATGCTCCGCAAGACCACCGGCCGCACCGGCGACGACGAGGCGCCCGTCCCGGTCGACTGGTCGCTGCTGGCCGGCTCGGGCTGGCTGGGGCTGGAGGTGCCCGAGGAGCTCGACGGCGCCGGCGCGACCTTCGCCGAGGTCGCGGTCGTGCTGCACGAGATCGGCCGGGCCGCCGCCAGCAGCGGCTACCTCGGCTCGGCCGTGCTCGGGGTCGGCGCGCTGCGCCTGCTCGAGCCCGGCGCCGGCCGGGACGAACTGCTGGCCGCGGTGGCCGCCGGCGAGCAGCGCCTCGCCGTCGCGCTGCCGGCCGGTGACGACGTCACCATCCCGTTCCACGTCCGCCCGGCGACGCCCGGCGACGCGCCCGGTGCCGGCGGGGGGGCGCGGGTCGACGGCACCGCCGGCTTCGTGCTCGACGCGGCCGAGGCCGACCAGCTGCTCCTGGTGGCCCTCGACCCGACGGGCGTGCCCGTGGTGGTGCGGGTCCGCCCGGACGACCCCGGGGTCACCGTCACCGGGCAGCCGGTCGTCGACGAGACCCGCAGCCTGGGCACCGTCACCGTGGACGGCGCGGTGGTCGACGCCGGGTCGGTGTGGCAGTTCGGAACGGACCCGCAGGAGTCCGTCCGTCGCCTGCTGGACCGCGCGGCGCTGGCCGTGGCCTGCGACTGCCTCGGCCTGGCCGAGGCGATGCTCGAGGCCACCGTCGACTACGCCGGCACCCGGCGGCAGTTCGGACGTCCGATCGGGTCGTTCCAGGCGGTGAAGCACGCCTGCGCCGACATGTTCGTGCGGATCTCGGTGGGCCGGGAGCTGCTGGCGGCGGGGGTGGCCGCGGTGGCGTCCGACGACCCGCAGGCCGGGGTGGCCGTGTCGCGGGCGAAGTCCTACGTCTGTGTCGCGGCCGTCGACGTCGCCGGCCGGGCCATGCAGCTTCACGGCGGCATCGGGTACACCTGGGAGGGCGGCGTCCACGTCTACCTCAAGCGGGCGCTGCTGGGCCGGGCGCTGTTCGGCGCGCCCGCCGCGCACCGTGCCCGTCTCGCCGCGCGGTTCGCCGAGCCGGCGGACGACCCGCTCACCGAGTAGACCGCCCACCGAGTAGGCGGACTGGCGGGCCTGGCGGCCCGGCCGGCGGGCTGGTCCCCGCGCCGGCCGGGCTCGCCGCCGGGCCCGCCCGCGGCGTTGGCGCAGGTAGCGGACCGTTCGTCGACCAGCCCGGCGGCTTCACTGGTGCTCCGGCTGCGCGCTGAGCTACCATATACGTGAGCGTTCGCTTTCTTGCGCCGAAGTCAGGGAGGACTTGTGTCGTTCAGCTGGTTCATTTCGGTCGACGACCACCTCATCGAGCCGGCGCGGCTGTGGCAGGAGCGCCTGCCACAGCGCTGGCGCGACACCGGGCCCCGCATCGTGCGGGACGGTAAGTCGGAGTTCTGGGTCTACGAGGACCGCCAGATCGTCACCACCGGCCTGAACGCCGTGGCGGGCAAGACCCGCGAGGAGTTCTCGCCGGAGCCGATCTCGTACGAGGACATGCGCCCCGGCTGCTACGAGCCCGCGGCCCGGGTGGCCGACATGAACCAGGGCAACGTGCTGTCGTCGATCCTGTTCCCGTCGTTCCCGCGGTACTGCGGCCAGGTCTTCCACGAGGCCAAGGACAAGGAGCTCGGGCTGCTCTGCGTCCAGGCGTGGAACGACTTCATCCTGGAGGAGTTCGGCGCGGCCTACCCCGGCCGCTTCATCCCCATGATGATCATTCCGCTGTGGGACCCGGTGGCCGCGGCGGCCGAGATCCGGCGGACGGCGGCCCGCGGCGGCCGCTCGATCGCCTTCTCGGAGAACCCGACCAAGCTCGGTCTCCCGTCGATCCACACCGACTTCTGGGAGCCGATGTTCGAGGCCTGCGACGAGACCGGCTACGTGATCTCGATGCACGTCGGGTCGTCGTCCAACCTGATCCGCACCTCGCCGGACATGCCGACGCTGGCCTTCATGGCCTACTCGGCGGCGGCGAACCAGGCCGGCACGTTGCTGGACTGGCTTTTCAGTGGCATTTTCGACCGGTTCCCGAACCTCAAGATCGCTCTTTCCGAGGGCTCGATCGGCTGGATTCCGTACTTCCTGGAGCGGGCTGAGCAGGTCATCGACAAGCAGCGGTTCTGGGCGTCGCGGTTCGATATCGACATGAACGCCTCCCACGAGCGCGGCGAGGCCAAGGGCGAGGCGAAGTTCAACCTCGACACCAACATTCGCCAGCTCTTCGCCGACCACGTTTTCGGCACCTTCATCGAGGACCAGGCCGGCGTCCGCCTGCTCGACATCATCGGTGAGGACAATGTGATGCTCGAGTGCGACTACCCGCACTCGGACTCCACCTGGCCGGACACCGTGAAGCTGGCCGGCGGCTGGCTCGGGCACCTTTCCGACGAGGTCCAGCACAAGATCACGATCGGGAACGCGGCCCGCGTCTACAACTTCACGCCTGCTGACCCGGCGACCATCACGCTGTGAGCTCGGTCGGCGTCTCCCGGACGGGAGTCGCCGGCTGGCCGGTACCGGCTGGCGGCACCGGCTGGAATCATCACGACCGCGGCCTCGTTCCGGTCACGGGATTCAGCACCCGCGGAGAATCTTTCAGAACGATGGGAGTGACCGTGGACAGAGAGGCTTTTGACCACGAGCTGGTGCGCCGGCTGATCGAGCACGTCGAGAACCGGACCACCGACCAGGCCGAGTCGGTCCTCGAGGTGTCCACGGACATCTACTCGGCCGAGCACTACCGCGAGGAGGCCGAGGCGCTCTTCCTCGACCAGCCGCTCGTGCTGGGCCTTTCGGGCGCTCTCGTCGGGCCGGACTCCTACCGGACGGTCGACATCCTCGGGACGCCGATCCTGCTGACCAGGGACGCCAGGGGCCAGGTCCGGGCACTGACGAACGTCTGCCGCCACCGCGGCGTGCGGCTCGTCGACGGCGCGGGCAAGGCCGCGCGGTTCAGCTGTCCGTTCCACTCCTGGAGCTACGACAACGAGGGCAGGCTGGTCGGGGTGCCCTCGTCGGAGTACTTCGAGGGGATGTGCCTGGAGGACAAGGGCCTTGTGGAGCTCCCGGTCGCCGAGGGCTACGGGCTCATCGTCGGGCGGCTGCGCCCCGGCCAGCCGCTCGACATCGACGACTACCTCGGCCCGGAGCTCGCGGGCGAGCTCGAGATGCTGGACTTCGCCGACTGGGAGCAGCACAGCGAGCCGCACCCGCACGAGGTCGCCGCGAACTGGAAGGTCACCCTCGACACCTTCCGGGAGAACTACCACTTCAACTATCTGCACCGGAAGACGCTGCGCACCTACGCCTACGGAGGGGTGCTGACCTTCGACCCGCTCGGGCGGCACCTGCGCAACGCCTCGGCGCTGCGTTCCATCGACGCGCTGCGGGACACCCCGGAGAGCGAGTGGGGCGACGTCACACAGCACTTCAGCCCGCAGTACTCGCTGTTCCCCAACACCTGCCTGACTTTCGACAGCCGGCACGTCGAGCTGTGGCAGATCCTGCCCGTCGACAGCAGCACGTCGCGGGTCCTGCACTCGGTCTACCTGCGTCCCGGGCTGTCCCCCGAGGAGCGGGCCAAGGCCGTCGACATGGCGCCGTGGATCTGCGAGACGGTGGTGGACGGCGAGGACTTCTGGGTCGCCGGCCGCACGGAGCCCGGCATCCGGGCCGGGATCGTCGACACGGTGGTGTTCGGGCGTAACGAGCCGGCTCCGCAGCACCTGCACCACGGTTTCACCGAGACGATCCAGGCGTACCGGGAGCGCAGGGCCGCGCAGGCCGGCGAGTCCGCCCCGGCTGGGAAGTGACGTGGGCGCCGAGGACAAGGCGATTGAGGAGAAGGCGACCGAGTCGGAGTTCGCCCCCAGGGACTCCGCCGCGCTCGTCGAGGAGCTGGCGCGGCGGTTCCTCTCCGCGGACATGGACGGCGCGTTCGCGCTGTTCGACCCGGAGATCCGGATGCAGCAGCCGGCGTCCCTGCCGCACGGCGGCTGGTACGAGGGCCACGCCGGCGCGCAGCGGATGGGCGCCGAGTTCGGCAGGTACTGGAGCCGCGTCATCAGCCCACCCAGGATCGTCGGGTGCGGTGAGCTGGTCGTCCAGCAGACCACCCAGACCTGGACGGCGAAGTCCACCGGCCGTTCGGCGACGGTGGACGTGGTCGAGCTGTTCACGGTGACGGGCGGACTGGTCCGCGAGATCCGTGTCTTCCAGCAGGACACCCATCTGCTGATGGGGACGCTCGACGCCAGCTGAGGCGGACACCGGCCGGGACCGCGGTCCGCGCAGACCCGAAGAAGCCCGCCGGCACATCACGTGCCGGCGGGCATCTCCGGTCTGGCGACCTCAGTCGCTGACGGTGATCGCACGCTCCGGGCAGTTGCGGGCGGCGTCCGCCGCCTGCTCGGCCAGCTCCGCCGGGACCTCCGGCAGGATGACCGTCCCGTGGCCCTGCTCGTCCAGCTCGAAGACGCTGGGGCTGATGTCCCAGCAGCGAGCGTGCCCCTCGCACCGGTCCGGGTCGACCTCGATACGCACGGGTCCTCCTTCACTCGTGGCCCGGCGGCAGCCCTGCCGCCGGGCCGGTCGGAAAGCGTGGTGGTCTCTGATCAGTGGTGTTCTCTGATCAGGTTGTGGTCGCTGGTCAGAACGTGGCGGACAGGGCCCACGGCCCGTCCGGGAACGGCCTGCCAAGGTATTCCATGCTGTAGGTGATCCGCCCGGTCAGCTCCGCGGGGTTCCCGCTGCACAGCAGCAGGGCCGCGTCGGCCATGGCCTCGTCCGGTTCCACCGGGGCGTTGTCCGGAGTGTGCGGCGAGACGGCGGCGACACCGGGCGTCATGACCAGCCCGGACGTCCCGAGCGCGTTCACCGCCACCCCGGTGCCCTCGAGCTCCGCGGCCAGGCCGGTGGTCAGGCGGTCCAGCGCGGCCTTGCACATGCCGTAGGGGACGCACCCGTCGCTGGCCCACTCCGGGTAGGGCGGGCCGATCGGGTGCCGGGCCTGCTTGGACGTGATGTTCACGATCCAGCCCTGCCCGCGGCTGACCATCCCGGGAACCACGAGCTGGCAGAGCCGGAACGGGGTGTGGACCATCATCTGGAACATCAGCCCGTAACGGCGCGGCGGGATGTCGAGCGCAGGTCCGTAGAAATTGACTCCGGCGTTGTTGACCAGAATGTCCGCCGGGCCGACGGCTGCCTCCGCACGTTCGATGATCGTCTCGACATCGTCGGGCGCGGTGAGATCGGCGGGAATGGCGACGGCGTGACCGCCGCCGGCCTTGATGTTCTCGATCACTTCGGTGATCGAGCCTGGCAGCCGGGAAGTACCGGCGTCGACCGTGCGCGCGACCAGAGCGACCGCCGCTCCTTCCGCGGCCAGGCGCGCGGCAATGCGCGACCCGATACCGCGACTGGCGCCGGTGACGATTGCTACGCGGCCATCCAACGATCCCACGAAAACCTCACGATCGACGTCGTCGCGCCGGGCCCGGCACGCCATGGGACGGATCCGTAGGGCGCCATGCTAACAGGGTGCTCACATACTTACCTGCCTCGTGCGGGGCTGATCGCAATGCAGAACAGAGCTGCTGGTGGACCTCTTGTGGAGTGAGCGGTTACTGAAATACCCTCGGCGTTGCGCGCGGCCCCCTCACGGTCCCTGGGCCGGCGGTGCTGATGGGAGGATCGCCAGTGCGGGTCGCTGTCGCGTACGAGGCCGAGAAGCCGCTGGTCGTCGAGGATCTCGACCAGCCCGCCGTGGGCCCGCGGGATGTGCTCGTGCGCATCGCCGCGAGCGGTATCTGCCACACCGACCTCCACGTCATCAACGGGCACTCGCCCCTGCCGCTTCCGATCGTTCCCGGTCACGAGGCGTGCGGTGTGGTCGAGGAGGTGGGCTCCGAGGTCCGCCGGGTGAAGGTGGGCCAGCGGGTGCTCGCCGCCGTGTCGCCGGCCTGCGGCACCTGCTGGTGGTGCGTCAACGGCATGTCCAACCACTGCGAGCTCGGCGGGCCGGTCAAGGCGGCGCCGCGGTTCAAGCTGGCCGACGGCCGCACGGCGGCCGCCGTGTGCGGCTGCGGCACGTTCGCCGAGGCGATGGTGGTCGACGAGGCCTCGGTCGTGCCGACCAACACCGACCTGGCCGACGAGGAGCTGGCGCTGCTCGGCTGCGGGGTGACCACCGGGCTCGGCGCGGCGCTCATCACCGCCGGCGTGACCCCCGGCTCGTCCGTCGCGGTGATCGGCTGTGGCGGGGTCGGGCAGTCGGTGATCCAGGGCGCGCGCATCTCCGGCGCGGCCACCATCATCGGCATCGACCTCGTGCCCGCCCGCCGTGAGGCCAGCCTGCGAGTCGGCGCGACCCACGTGGTCGACCCGGCGGAGGCCGACCCGGTCGAGCAGGTGCGCGCGCTGACCGAGGGGCGCGGGGTGGACTTCAGCTTCGAGGTCGTCGGTCTGCCCAACCTGATGGTGCAGGCCTTCGACATGGCACGTAAGCAGGGGGCGGTCACGCTGGTCGGCATGCCGTCCACGAGCGCGACCCTGACCCTGCCGGCCATCTCTGCGATCTTCTCCGGCAAGCGTCTCGCCGGGTCCGTGGTGGGCGGCGCCCAGATCCTGCGCGACATGCCGAGGTTCATCCGGCTGGCCGAGACCGGCCGGCTCGACCTCGGCGGCATGGTGTCCAACCGGATCCGGCTGGACGACATCAACGAGGGCATCGCGCTGCTCGACCGTGCCGAGGGCACCCGGACCGTGATCATTTAGCGGCGGTCGTCTGAAGGTGGCGCAGAGGGGCGACCGCGGGTGACCCTCGGAACGGGGTTCGCCGCCGGGGTCGGCGGACTCACCGCCGACGTGTCGGGAGGGAACGCGAACATGACCGAGCGCACTCTGATCAGGAACGCGAAGATAATCACCTGCTCCGCTCCCGGCACCGACTCCGGGTCGGACGTCATCGCCGACGGCGACCTCCTGATCGAGGGCGACCGGATCGCGCGGGTGGCGGCGGGGCGCATCGAGATCGACTCCGGTGCGGCCCGCGTCGTCGACCTGCACGGGGCGGCCGTCTTACCCGGCCTGGGAGACGCGCACGTGCACATGAGCTGGCCGCTCGACTTCGTCTTCGACCACGTCTCCGTCGCCAACGCGCCGGCCGCGCCGCACGCGCTCGACGTCGCCGCCGTGGCCCGGACGTTCCTGGAGAGCGGCTACACGCTCGTCGTCGGGGCAGGGGTCTCCCAGCCGTTCGACGACGTGCGCACCAGGGACGCGATCGAGCGGGGCCTCATCCCCGGCCCGCGGGTCATCCCGAGCGGCACGATGATCACCGAGCGGGGCGCGATCAGCGCGGACACCGGGATGACCTCGGTCGTCTCCGACGCCCGGGACATCCGCGAGGTCGTCGCCCGCCAGTGCGACACCGGCGTCCGGGCGCTGAAACTGTTCGTCTCCGGGGACGGCATCGTCCCCGAGTACCCCTCCGACGACCTCTACATGAACGACGAGATGCTGTCCGCGGCCGTAGACGAGGCCGACCGGTACGGGGCGTTCATCACGGTTCACGCCCGCGGGTCGGACAGCGTCGCGATGGCGGCGCGCAACGGGGTCCGGGCCATCCACCACGCCTGCTTCCTTGACGACAAGGCGGTGCACGAGCTCGAGGCGCGCCGGGACGACGTCTGGGTGTGCCCCGGCCTGCACTACCTGTACGCGATGGTCAGCGGCCACGCCGAGCCCTGGGGCGTCACCCCGGAGAAGATCGAGCGCTCGGGCTACGAGAAGGAGTTCCACGCCCAGGTCGAGGGCATCCGCCAGCTGCGGGAGGCGGGCATCCGCATCCTGGCCGGCGGCGACTTCGGCCACCAGTGGACAAAACACGGCACCTACGCGGCCGAGCTGCAGCGTTACGTGGAGCTGGTCGGCATGTCACCGCAGGAGGCGATCAACACCGCGACCCGGAACATGGGCCCGCTGGTGGGCCTGGACGTCGGCCAGGTCCGCGCGGGCTACCTCGCCGACCTGCTGATCGTCGATGGCGACCCGCTCGCCGACATCACCGTGCTGCAGGATCCCGACCGCCGCCGCACGGTCCTCAAGGGCGGGCGGTTCGCCTACGTCAACCCGCGGATGTTCCCATGATCGGGGCCACCGGCGAGCGGGCGGCGTCCGGCGACGTGATCGAGGCGCCCCCGCTGGACGGCCCGCCCGTCGCTGATCCGCCCGCGGTCGAGGCCCCGGTGCCCGCCCCGGCCGCTGCGGCGCTGCTCTCCGGAGTCGAGACCCTGGCGCGCCTGCTCGTCGTGCGTGAGCGGCTGGATGCCAAGGACGGCCTGACCACCGGGACGATGGTGTCGGGCTACCCGGGTTCGCCCCTGGGCACGTTCGACCTGACCCTGGACAAGCTCGGCGACAAGCTGGCCGAGCACCGCATCCTGCACCGGCCGGGGCTGAACGAGGAGCTCGGCGCCGCCGTCGTGTGGGGCAGCCAGATGGGCGCGGTCAGCGGCTACGCCGGCGTCGACGGCGTCGTCGGCGCCTGGTACGGCAAGACCCCGGGGCTCGACCGGTGCGGGGACGTCCTCAGGCACGCCAACGCCATGGGCGCCGGCCCGAACGGCGGCGTCGTCATGTTCTGCGGCGACGACCCGACCGCCAAGTCGTCCACCCTGCCCTGCGACAGCCAGTACACGTTCGAGGACGCCTGTATCCCGGTGCTGTTCCCCGGTGACCAGCAGGAGGTCCTCGACCTGGGCGTGCACGCCTACCGGCTGTCCCGGTACTGCGGATCCTGGGTCGGGATGAAGATCGTCACCGCGGTGGCGGACGGCATCGGCAGCGTCGACCTCGATCTCGACCGGCACACTCCGGAGGAACCGGAGGACATCCTGGTCGAGGGCCTGCCGTGGCGGCACCGGCCGCAGGCCAAGGTCGGCCCGCACGCGGTGCCCGGCCAGGAGGCGCTCGTCGTCGACCACCGGCTGCGCGCCGCGCAGGCCTACGTCCGGCACAACGGCCTCGACCGGGTGGTCGGCGCCCAGGCGGGCGCGCCGCTGGGCATCGTGTGCGCCGGCAAGACCTACTTCGACGTGGTCCAGGCGTTCTCCGATCTCGGTGTCCGCCCCGCCGATCTCGCCGCCGCCGGCGTCCGCGTGCTCAAGCTCGCGATGACGTACCCGGTGGTCGAGAGCACCGTCGTCGAGTTCGCCCGGTCGGTCGAGGAGATCCTCGTCGTCGAGGAGAAGCGGCCGTTCATCGAGACGCAGCTGCGGTCGATCCTGCACCAGGCGGGGATCATGGTCCCCGTCGCGGGCAAGAAGGACCTGGACGGGCGCGCGCTGCTGTCGACGGTCGGCGAGCTGGACCCGGCCGCGGTCGGCAAGGCGCTGACCCGGGTCCGCCCGGCACTCGCCGCCGGCCGGCGCGACGAGCCGCGGCGGATGTCGCTGCCGCTGCTCGCGCTGCCGTCCCGGCCGCCGGGCTTCTGCAGCGGCTGCCCGCACAACCGCTCGACGGTCTTCCCGGACGGTGCCCTCGTCGGCGGCGGCGTCGGGTGTCACGGGATCATGTACTTCGAGACCCGGCACCAGGGCATGACCAGCCTGCCGCCCACCCCGATGGGCGCCGAGGGCGTGCCCTGGATCGGGCTGGCGCCGTTTGTCGACGAGCCGCACCTCATCCAGAACCTCGGCGACGGCACGCTGAGCCACTCCGGCATCCTGGCGATCCGGGCGAGCGTCGCCGCCGGCGTCGCCGTCACGTTCAAGATCCTGTACAACACCGCGGTCGCCATGACGGGCGGTCAGGACGTCGTCGGCCTGATGGACGTCCCGGCGATGACCCGGGCGCTGGAGGCCGAGGGCGTGCGCCGCATCGTGGTGTGCGCCGAGGACCCGAAGCGCTACGGCCGTCGCGCCCGCTGGGCACCGGGCGTCAGGGTGCTCGGGCGGGACCACCTCCCGGAGGTGCAGGAGGAACTGCGGGGCGTGGCCGGCGTCAGCGTGATCATCTACGACCAGCGCTGCGCGGCGGAGTCGCGGCGGCTGCGCAAGCGCGGGCTGCTGCCCGAGCCGCCCCGGCGGGTCGTCATCAACGAGGCCGTCTGCGAGGGGTGCGGCGACTGCGGCACCAAGAGCAACTGCCTGTCGGTGCTCCCGGTGGAGACCGAGCTCGGTGTGAAGCGGCGCATCGACGACCTTTCCTGCAACCGCGACTACACCTGCCTGGACGGCGACTGCCCGTCCTTCGTCACCGTGCAGCCCCGGTCGCGGACCTGGCCGTGGACGAGGTCCCCGGCGAAGCGCCGGGCCCGCAGGGCGAGTGCCGAGCAGGCCGCGGGTGCGTCCGCCGGGACGGGCGAGTCGGTGCGGCCGGCCCTGCCCGCCGGCACCCTGCCGGCGCCCGCCAACCCGGGTGTCGACGGCCAGTACGGCATCTACGTCACCGGCATCGGCGGGACGGGCATCATCACCGCCAGCCGGATCCTCGCGGCCGCGGCCGAGTCGGCCGGGCTCATCGTCGGCGGCGTGGACCAGACCGGCCTGTCGCAGAAGGCCGGGGCCGTGGTCTCCCACCTGCACCTGGCGGCGACCAGGGCCGAGATCGGCTCGGCGACGGTCGGCCCCGGCGGGGCCGACCTCTACCTCTCCGGCGACATCCTGCAGGCCGCCGGCGGGCCCCAGCTGGAACGGGTCCGCCCCGGCCACACCGTGGCGGTCGTCGAGACCGAGCTGATCCCGACCACGTCGATGCTCCAGGGCGGCGCGACCGCGCCCGCCGACGAGGATCTGCGCAGGGCGATCACCGACCGGGTCGGCCCCGAGCGGGTCGCCTTCATCGCCGGGCGGCAGATCGCCGAGCAGGTGTTCGCCGACCAGCTCCTCGGCAACGTCGTCCTGCTCGGCGCCGCCTTCCAGCTCGGCGGGCTGCCGTTCACGCTGGACGACGTCGAGCACGCGATGCGCCGGCAGGGCAGGGCCGCGGCGAAGAACCGGGAGGCCTTCGAATGGGGCCGCTGGGCCGCGCACGACCCGGCGGCCGTCGAGGCCAGCCTCGCCGGGCCCGCGGGCGCCGGGCCCGCGGGCGCCGGGTCGGTGGCCACCGGGTCGGCGGGCGCGGAGGCCTCCGGCGCCGGTCCGGAGCCGGGTCGGCGGCCCGGCCTCACCGACCCGTCACCGGCGGCGCTGACCCGCGCGGCGGCGCTCGTCGCCGAGCGCCCGCTGCCCCCGGCGCTGCGTGACCTGCTGGTCCGCCGGGCCGCCCAGGTGATCGACTACTCGGGCGACTCGCTGGCGCGGCGCTTCCTCGGCCTGGTCGAGCAGGCGTCCGCGCGGGACGACGAGGCCAGCGGATGGGAGTTCACCCGGGCGGTCACCGACTCCTGGCACAAGATCCTGACCTACAAGGACGAGTACGAGGTCGCCCGGCTGCACCTGAAGACGGACTACGACGAGGTCGCGCGTGGCCTCGGCATCGACGGCCCGTACAAGGTGACCTACCACCTCCATCCACCCGCGCTGCGCCGGCTGGGCGTGTCGAGGAAGCTCCCGATGGGCCGGCCCTACGCCGTCGCCTTCCACGGCCTGCGGGCGATGAAGCGGCTGCGCGGGACGCCCTTCGACGTCTTCGGCTACGACCCCGACCGCCGCACCGAGCGCGCGGTGATCGCCGAGTACGAGGCGCTGATCACCGAGCTTGTGCGGCCGGTGCCGGCCGGGTCCGGCGTCTCCTACGAGACGCTGGTCCAGGCCGCCGAGTCCGTCCAGGTGGTCAAGGGCTATGCGGAGATCAAGGAAGCCGCGGTGCGGCGCTGGCGTGCCGAGGTCGCTCAGCTGCGGCGTGAGCTGGTCCCGCCCGCCGCTGGTACCGGTGGCGGCACGGCACCCTGACCTGATGTTCCCTCGCGTCGTGGGGAACCGGGGTGCATAACAGCCCGTTTCGCAAAGATTGATCGACCACGGGGTGTCGTGTCCGGTTCGAGCGCCCCCAGGGAAATCATGATCGGCCGTGGTCCGTGGCGGCCGTGTCCGGGTGCGCGGGGTGCGGGGTGCTGGGTGCGGGATGCGCGGGGATCATCGGGTCCCCGGCACGGTCCGGGCCCGACAGGTATGCGTACCGGGCCGGCCGCTATGCACGGCGGCGCGGAACCGTGGCGGGTGAGGGGCAGCCAGGACTCTCTCACCCGCCGCACATCACCCGATGGCGGAGACTCAGGGTGCATAACCGGCTCGGGGAGGAGGTACCGGGCCTCGGTCTGGGTCCTGTTCCGCGGGGGGCGCCAGCCGGCCACCCCGACCCGGGTCCCGACACGACTCCCACTCCTGGCCGATCTTTGCGAAACGAGCTGTAAGTCGTAGGTCGTGGGGCCCGTCCGCGGGCGTCTCGTGAGCGGGCGTCTCGTGAGCAGTGCCTCGTGAGCAGTGCCTCGTGAGCAGTGCCTCGCGAACTCGATAAGTGAGCGAGTATTTGCTATCTTCTGGGAACTATCGTTGCCGCGGGCGACCGATCGGAGTTTCGATGGATCTGCTGCTGCGCCACGCCTCGTTGATCGACGGGACGGGTGCCCCGGCCCGCGCCGCGGAGGTCGCCGTCAGCGGTGGCCGCGTGGTCGCCGTCGGCGCCCCCGGCGAGCTCACCCCGACGCCCGACTGCGAGGTCGTCGACCTCGAGGGGCTCACCCTCGCCCCCGGCTTCATCGACGTGCACACCCACTACGACGCCCAGATTCTCTGGGACGGCGACCTCACGCCGTCGAGCTGGCACGGCGTGACCAGCGTGATCATGGGCAACTGCGGCTTCGGGGTGGCGCCGACCAGGCCCGAGCACCGCGACATCATCATGCGCCTCCTGGAGAACGTCGAGGGGATGTCCCTCAGCGCACTTGACGCCGGCATCTCCTGGTCCTTCGAGACCTTCCCGGAGTACCTCTCCGCCCTCGACCAGCGGCCCAAGCGTCTCAACGTCGGCGCCTTCATCGGCCACTCGCCGCTGCGCGCGTTCGTGGTCGGCGGTGAGGAGCGGCCGGCGACACCGGCCGAGCTCGAGCGGATGCGCGAGATCGTGCGCGAGGCCCTCGAGGCCGGCGCCATCGGGTTCTCCACCTCGCGCCAGCCCGCCCACCAGGGCGCCTACGGCCGTCCGGTGCCGAGCCGCTTCGCCGAGGTCGACGAGGTCTACTCGATGGTCTCGGTGCTCAGCGAGCTCGGGCGCGGCGTCGTCCAGGTCTCCATCGGCCCGGGCCTGTTCGTCGACCAGTTCTCCGAGCTGGCCACCCGCTTCGGCGTCCCGGTGACGTGGACGGCGCTGGTCGCCCGCGCGGACAAGCCAGGCGCGGCGATGCGCACCGTCGAGCGGGGCGGGGCGCTGCCCGGCGAGGTCTACCCGCAGATCGCCTGCCGCCCCATCGTCATGCAGATCACGATGGACGACCCGGTGCCGCTCGCCGAGATCGACGAGTGGAAGGAGGCGCTGGCGCGGCCCCGCGAGGAGCGTGCCGACCTCTACCGCGACGCCTCCTGGCGGGAGCGGGCCCGCCCCGCGACGCTGAGCGCGTGGAGCCACCGCTGGTCCAAGATCGATGTCGAGGAGACCGGCGCCCACCACGACGTCGTGGGCATCCCGCTGGACCGGCTGGCGCAGCAGCGGGGCACCACCCCCTTCGACGTCATGCTCGACCTCGCGCTCTCGGACAGCGTCCCCACCCGCTTCCGGGTGGTGCTGGAGAACGACGGTGACGCCGAGATCGCCCAGCTGCTGGCGGACAAGCGCACCCTGCTCGGGCTCTCCGACGCCGGCGCCCACGCCAACCAGCTCTGCGACGCCTGCTACTCCACCCACCTGCTCGGTCACTGGGTGCGCGAGCGCGGCGCGATCGCGCTGGAGGACGCGGTCTGGCGCCTCACCGGTCATCCCCACCAGGCCTTCCGGGTGGACGGCCGTGGGCTGGTCAAGGAGGGCTTCCACGCCGACCTCGTCGCCTTCGACCCGGCCACGGTGGGCACGACCCCGGTCGAGCGGGTGTACGACCAGCCCGGCGGCGCCGACCGCCTGGTGGTGCGCAGCACCGGCATCGAGCACGTGTGGGTCAACGGCGTAGCCACCCGTTCGTACGGTAAGGACATCCCCGGCGCCACGCCCGGCCGTCTGCTGCGCGCCCGGGGCACCGGGGAGGGCACCCCGCAGTCCTGACCACCGGACCAACCCCGCGCCCGGGTAGCCATTTCGCGGTGGCCACCCGGGCGCTTCCGCGTCCGCGGGCTCTCTGTCTCTGCCGCTCAGGGCCTGGCCGGGCCCGACCCGGCGCCGAGCCGGACCGGCCCGGGGGGCGGGGTTGGTGTCCTACGGTGACTGTCCCTACGCGGACTGTCCTACGCGGACCTGGCGGTCTCCTTGTCGGGGATCCGGAGCAGGTCGGCGGTGTTGCTGCGCAGCACCTTGCGCCGCGTGACCGGGTCGCAGTCGTCGAGGCGCTCGACGTAGTCCATGGGCTGGCGGAGCCCCTCGGGGTGCGGGTAGTCCGAACCGAAGAGGACCTGGTCCGGGCCGAGCACGCTGATGAGGTCGTGCACGTCGTCCTCGGGGAACGGGCAGACCCACAGGTGCTCGGCGAGCATCTCGCTGGGCTTCGCCGAGAGCGTGCCGCCGATCATCGGGCCGCGCCGGCCGAGGGCGGCGGCCTTGTCGACCGTCTTCAGCAGCGGTCGCACCCAGTTGCTGCCGTTCTCGATCGAGATGATCTTGATGTTGGGGTGTCGGCCGAAGAGGTTGTGCAGGGTGAGCGCGCTGAGCGTGTCGACGATCGGCCGCTCGGTGTTGCACAGCGCCCACTGCAGCGGCGACTGCAGGTGTGACGGGTTGCCCGCGTCCTCGGACCAGAGCCGGCCGTACGCCGCGTTGTAACCGCTGTTGGAGACGTGGAACACGACCCCGACCCCGGCCTCGGCCGCCATCGCCCAGAACCGGTCGAAGTCGGGGTGCGCGGGGGAGCGGCCGCCGATCGGCCCGGGGCGCAGGTGCACCAGGCGCGCGTCGGCGTCCAGCACCCGCTTCAGCTCGGCCACGGCGTGGTCGATGTCGAGCAGGGAGAGCATCGGAACGGCGAAGATCCGGTCCTGCTCGGCGTAGCCCCAGTCCTCCTCGAGCCACCGGTTGAACGCGCGCAGGCTGGCGTAGGTCAGTTCGACGTCGTCCGCCATGTCCTGCTCGACGGCCACGCCGAGGGTGGGCAGCATGATGGTCGCCTCGACATCCTGGTCGTCCATCAGGTCCAGCCGCGCGGGCCGCTCGATGAACGCGGGGTGGTCCTTCGCGTTCAGGACCTCGCGGTGGGTGAAGCCGTCCGCCACCTCGCCGACGAACAGGCCCTGCAGCGCGCCGGGGGCGGACGCGTAGTCCCCGGGCATCACGCTCATGAAGGTGCGGCGGTCGCCCAGATAGACCCGGCCCAGGCCGTCGGCCCCGCGCTCGACCCGTACGGTGCGCTCCTTGAAACCGGCCTCGATATGCCGGGAGAAGCAGTCGTCGGGCTCGTAGTAGTGGCCATCGGCATCGATCAGCTGGTAGTCCACCGCGTGCCACCTCCGGGAAAACGATTCAGTGAATACTCGCTGCGCCGGTCGAAGTGCCGGGACTTGCGCGCGGTGCGCTGGCTGGCCACGAGGTGCGGGTCGTCTCCGGGCGCCGGGCAGGCCACGAGACGGATCGTCGTGGTCACCTGGCTGCCTCCTCCGCCTGTCGCGGTTCTGTCGCCTGTCGCGGTTTCGTGTCGCTCGGCGGCCTGCCGCGCAGATCGCGGGCCGGTTCGCACGGCCTCAGTCCTGGTAAGTGAGCATACACTTTTTCCCTATCGGGCGCAGGGGCGTTTGCGGTGGCAGGCTGAATGCCCGCCTTCCCGAAGGCGGGCGATCTCGTTCTCACCGGTAACGCGCGGAACGCCGCCCAGGCAGTTCTCCGGGATCTACGGCGGTGCCGCCCCGAAAGGCGGGTGATGAATGCGGACGCCGGCCAGGACGGCCGGCGTCCGAGGGGATTCCGCGGTGCTTCCGGGATCCGTCAGGTCTGGCGGACGGCTTTGGCGGCCAGGAGGGCGTCGATCTCCGCCGGGGGGAAGCCGAGGTCGGTGAGCACGGCGACGCTGTGCTCACCGACGCCCGGCAGCATCGGCGTGACCGGGTCCGCGTCGACGCCGGTCGGGCCGTACCGCGGCAGGGCCCCGATCTGCTCGAACCAGCCCCAGTCGGCGACCTCGTACGAGGCGACCCGGCCGAGCTGGCGGTTGACCGGGTCGTCCAGCACCGCGCGGCGGAAGCCGTCCCGGTCGAGCGGTTCGATGAGGTCGGCGAGCAGGCCGGCGGCGCGCAGACGGGCCACCCACTCGGCCGCCGGCGCGGCGGCGAACACGGCCTCCAGGACGGACTCGGCCCGGCGGGCGCTCGCGTCGTCCGAGCCCCCACGCAGTGGCACGTAGGACTCCGGCAGGCCGCCGGCCGCGGTGCCGTCGTCGCCGGCGGCCGCGTCGCCGGTGACGGGCGTCGCGGCGGGTGCCGTCAGCTCGCGCAGGCGGGCCCACGCGGCGCGGTCGGGCAGGACGAGCGCGAACCAGCGGTCGTCGCCGCCGGCGTAGATGCGGTAGCCCGGGCCGTACCCGGTCTGGGTCGAGTCGAGCGAGGGGGTCGGGACGCGCTCGCCGTCGCGCTGGAACACCCCGCTCTGCAGGAGCATCCCCGCGCCCAGCAGGCTCGTCGCCACCCGCTGCCCGCACCCGGTCGACTCCCGGGCGTACAGGCCGGCCAGTATGCCGGTCGCGGCCACCCAGCCGCCGCTGACGTCCAGCGGAATCCAGGTGGGGGCGACCGGATCGTTGCCGGTGCCGCCTACAGCCTGCTCCAGGCCGGTCAGCGCCTGCATCAGGGCGTCGTTGCCGGGGTACTTCGCCCGCGGTCCCGTCGGGCCGAAGGCGCTGGCGTGGCAGTACACGGCGCGTGGGTTGAGCCGGGCGACGGTCTCCGCGTCGATCCGGAGCCGTTCGGCCACCCCGACCCGGAAGTTGTGCACGACGACGTCGGCCCACCGGATCAGCCGTTCCACGACGGGCCGGGCTTCTGGGGCGCCCAGGTCCATCGCCAGGCTGCGCTTGCCGCGCTGGCAGGCCGCCACCGCGTAGGCGGCGGCCCGCATGGCCTCGCCCTCGGGCGGCTCGACCTTGACGACCTCCGCGCCCAGGTCGGCGAGGATCTGGGCGCCCAGCGGACCGGCCACGAACGCCGAGAAGTCCAGGACGCGAACCCCCCGCAGGAGACGGCCGGACGTCCCGGCCGCGCTCGCGGCGGGGGCGCCGTCCGCGGGCGCGGGGCGGACGGGACGGACGGAGATCGGCGAGCCGACGACGACGTCCCGCCGGCCGGACTCCGAGCGGGTCACCGCCAGGCCGACCTCGGCCAGGTGCGGGTCGGCCAGCGCGTCGCCGGGGCGCAGCACCGGCTCGCAGGCGATGCCCGCCTCGCGCAGCCGGTTCAGCCAGTCCTCGCGCGGCCGCAGCGCGAACGGCGAGCGCCAGCGGCGGGCACGCTCGTTGAGAGCCCCGGTCATCTGGTCGGCGTAGTAGCCCTCGTCGCTGGGGGTGTCGCCGAGAACGTCGATGAGACGGGAGTACATCCCCTTCCCACCGAACCAGACCTGCAGCAGCTCGCCGTCGGCGCAGCGGTACAGGAAGTTCGGGAAGGTCGATCCCTTCTCCCAGTAGGACTCGATCTCCGTCGCGGCGCGCTCGGAGCGCCCGATCATGCACCCGAGGGTGGAGAGCAGCCCGTCGTAGAGCGACGTCTCGGCCCAGCCGCCGGTGCCCGTCCCGACCCGGCGGCGCAACAACGCGAGCGCGGACGTCGTGAGCAGGAAGGCCGTGCCGCTGCCCGACGCCTGCGCGTCGACGAAGATCGGGCCCGGCCGGTGCCCGGCGAGTTGGGTGCAGAACCCGGCCCGGGCCTCCACCAGCAGCCCGAAGTCCTCCCCGAGGCCCTTGGACGTCCGGCTGGGCCGGCAGCGGGCGTACACCAGGCCCGGGTTGGCCGCCTGGAGGTCGAGGTGGCCCAGGCCGCGCCGCTCGACGAGCGCCTCGGGTCCGTAGACGAACGCGACGTCCGCGCCCCGGAGCAGCGCGCGCACCTCGGCCGCGTCGTCGGTGACGACGAGCTGCTTGTCGCGGTGCCAGACCTCGCCCCAGGCCACGTGCTCGTCGATCGCCGGCGTCGACGTCCCGACCGCCCGGACGACCCGCGCGCCCAGGTCGGCGAAGATCATGCCGGGCACGCCGCCCGCCAGGCCCAGGCCGAGGTCGCTGGTGCCGACCGCGACCTCGACGACCGACAGGCCCTCGCAGGGACGTCCGGCGGGGGCGGTGCTCACGGCGAGACCTCGTCCGCCGGCAGCCCGTCCACTGACAGGCCGTCCACTGACAGCCCGTCCGCCGGCAGCGTGAGGCGGGGCAGTACCTCCCTGGCCGCGAGAGTGATCACCTCGAGGGTGTCCTCGTGCGCCGCCGGGGAGATGATGAAGTGGCGCACCCCCGCGTCCACGTACTGCTGGAAGCGGGCGGCGACCTCCTCGGGCGTGCCGGCCGGGGCGACCCGCTCGAGCATGCCGCCGGGCTTGTTCCCGTAGGCGCCGCCGAGGAACGACGCGACGTCGTCGCGGGCGCGGTCGCCGTCGGGGCGGATCGAGCAGTAGACGTACATCATCCACTCGAAGCCGGACTTCTCCAGGTCGCGGCCGGCCGCGGCGGCGTGCTCGCGGACGGTGCCGACCGTGCGGGCATAGGCGTCCGGTGACATCAGGTAGGGCATCCAGCCGTCGCCGACGCGGGCGGCGCGGCGCATGGCGGGCCCCTTGCGGCCGGAGATCAACAGCGGCGGGCCGCCGGGGCGCCCGCCCGGCCGGTCCGCGCCGCGCAGCTCGACCGGGACGAGCTTCGCCTCGTCGAGGTGGAAGAACTTCCCGTGGTGGGTCACCGGCTCGCCGGACCACAGCGCCCGGAGGATGTCCAGGGTCTCGTCGGTGCGCGCCCCGCGCTCGGCGACGGGCACGCCGACGGCGTCGAACTCCTGGGGGAACTCGCCGCCGACGCCGACCCCGACCGAGATCCGGCCGCCGCTGTGGACGTCCAGGTCGGCGAGCTGTTTGGCGATGATCACCGGGGGGTAGAGCGGGGCGAGCAGGATCGAGGTGCCGACGCGGACGCGCTCCGTCCACGCGGTCATCAGCGCCAGCCGGGTGATCACCTCTCCGGTGCCCGTCCGGGGGAGGATGTGGCCGCCCTGCCAGACGGACTCGATCGGGAGGCGCTCCGCGGCGGCGAGCCACGCCCGGTCCGGCTCGGGGAGGGCCGCTGCTCCGAAGACGATGCGATTGCCTGGCAACCAGGGCTCCTTAACGGACGACCGGCCGGACGGCGTGACCAGGCCGTCCGGGTCGGGGAGCAGACTCGGCGGCTGTCCGCGCGCGTGTCCGGGCTTGCGTGGCAGAATAGCGGAGTGAGCGTACACTCCTCTTCCCTGTGAAGGGAAGCTGAGCAGGGAAGCAAGGGCTGAGCAGGGAAGCAAGGGCTGAGCAGGGAAGCAAGGGGGAGAGGCTTGACCGCGATCGTGGGTATACCCCCGGCCGTGACCGAGGAGACCGAGCCGTTCTGGACGGCGGCTCGTGAAGGCCGGTTGCTCGTCGAGCACTGCCCGGCCTGCGGGTCCGACTCCTTCCCGCCGTACGGGGCCTGCCGGGTGTGCCGGAGCCGTCCGGTCGAGTTCGTGGAGATCACCGAGCGCGGCCGGGTGTACAGCTTCACGGTCAACCACCAGCGCTGGATGCCCGGTCTCGAAGTGCCCTACGCGATCGTCCTCGTCGAGTTCCCGGGCCATCCGGGCGTGCGGGTGGCCGGCCGGCTGCGCGGCTGCCCCCCGGAGGCCGTGGAGATCGGGATGGCGGTCGAGGTCGGCTTCGAGCCGGGGCCCGGCGACTTCGCCGTCCCGAGCTTCGTCGCCGTCGACCGCGCCTCCGAGAGCGGCGCCGGGGCGACCGCGTGACGGGCACCGAGCACTTCGAGAAGCGGGTCGTGCTCTCCGGCGTCGGCCAGTCGGCCGTCGGGCGGCGCATCGACCGCTCCGGGTTCCAGCTGACCCTCGACGCCGTTCACGCCGCGATCGAGGACGCCGGCCTGCAGGTCGACGACATCGACGGCCTGGCCATGTTCCCCGGCGGCGGCAAGGCCAACCTGCCCGGCTACGCCAACGGCAACCTGTACGAGATCCAGGACGCCCTGCGCCTCACCACCACCTGGCGGCAGGGCCAGGTCGAGGGCATGAGTCTGCCCTTCTACGGCCCGGCGCAGGCGATCGCGACCGGCCAGGCCCGCCACGTCGTCATCTGGCGGACGGTGAAGGAGGGCAGCGCCGCGCGCAACGCCGGCGGCCGCCCCGCCTACGGGTCGATCCACCCGGCGGCCGAGGGGCCGCTGGCCTGGCTGCTGCCGATCGGCGCGCTCTCCCCGGTGTGCCAGGTGGCCCCCTACGCCACCCGGTACATGCACGAGTACGGCGTCACCCGCGAGCAGCTCGCCTGGATCCCGGTGACCCAGCGCGCGCACGCCGCCCTCAACCCGGACGCGGTCTACCGCGACCCGCTGACCGTCGACGACTACCTGGCGTCGCGCATGATCTCCACGCCGATCTGCCTGTACGACTGCGACGTTCCCGTCGACGGGGCCACCGCGATCGTCGTCTCGGCGGCGGAGACGGCCCCCGACCTGCGGGCACCGGTCGCCATCGAGGCGATGGCCGGGGTCGTGGACGGACGCCCCTCGTGGGAGCAGTGGGAGGACATGGGCCGGGTCGGCCACGCCACCGCGGCGGCCCTGTGGAACCGGACCGGTCTGCGGCCCGCCGACGTCGACGTCGCCCAGCTCTACGACGGCTTCACCATCGAGGCCGTCTGGTGGCTCGAGGCGATGGGATTCTGCGGTACCGGCGAGGCGGGCGCCTTCGTCGAGGGCGGCAAGCGGATCGCGCTCGGCGGCGACCTGCCGCTCAACACCTGGGGCGGGCAGCTCTCCGGCGGGCGTCTGCACGCCTCCTTCGGTCACACCGCCGAGGCGATCCGTCAGCTCCGCGGCGAGGCCGGGGCACGGCAGGTGGTCGGCGCGGAAGTCGCCGCGGTGACCAACGTCGGCGGATACGAGGCGGGCGCGGCCCTTCTGACGCGCTGGCGTGGCTGAGAGAGGAGACGTCGGATGGCACGAAGTTCTGGACGGGTCGAGGGAAAGGTCGCCATCGTCACCGGAGCCGGCTCCACGCCGGGTGACGGGATAGGCACCGGGAAGGCCAGCGCCGTGGTGCTCGCCCGGGAGGGCGCGAGCGTCCTGCTCGTCGACCTGTACCCCGAGCGCGCCGAGCTGACCTTAAAGATGATTGAGGAAGAGGGCGGCAAGGCGAAGGTTTTCGCCGCCGACGTCACGCAGGCGGACCAGTGCGAGGCGATGGTCGCGGCGGCCGTCGAGAACTTCGGCACGGTCGACATCCTCGTGAACAACATCGGGCTGGCCTCCCTGGGCACCGTCGTGGACCTCTCGGAGGAGGCCTGGGACCGCGCCCTCAACGTCAACCTGCGCACGGTCTTCCTGGCGTCCAAGTACGCCGTGCCGGTGATGGCCGCCCAGGGCTCCGGCTCGATCGTCAACATCTCGTCGATCTCCGCGCTGCGGGGCGACGGCACGATCGCCTACTCGGCGGCCAAGGGCGCGATGCTCGCGATGACCGTCGACATGGCCTACTCGCACGGGCGGCAGGGCATCCGGGTCAACGCGATCGCGCCGGGGCACATCACCACCCCGATGGTGAACTCCGTCTCCGGGCAGGACCCGCGGGCCGACTTCCGCACGCAACTGCGCAACGAGGCCGGCCTGCTCGGCACCCCGGGCACCGGCTGGGACGTCGGCTGGGCCGTGGCCTTCCTCGCCTCCGACGAGGCACGCTGGATCACCGGCATCACCATGCCGGTGGACTCCGGAGTCCTCAGCATCACGCCGCTGTCGATGGCGCAGTACCTGCGCGCCATCCCGGAGTAATAGCCGCCGCACCGCTGGGCTGACCGCGCCGGGCGGCTCGCCGGGACGGACGACACTGTTCCGCCCCGGCGGGCCGCCTTCACCATTGCCGCAGCGCGCCGAGTACTTCAGCGTGCGGACTACTTCAGCGCGAGGACCTTCGACGCGGCGAACTTCCCGCCGTCGGCGGCGCTTCCGTCGAACCCGTACATGATGTGCGCGAAGAAGTTGAACCCCGAGGCGCAGACAGGGTCGCCGAGATTGCAGTACTCCTTGGCCTTCGGGCCGTAGAGCGGACTCGCCGTGGTGATCTTACCGGCGGTCAGTGCCAGTGGGTTGCCGAACACGACCACCGCCGCGACCCGCGGGGCGAGTTCCTTCGGAATGGTCTCGCCCAGGTCGAGGAACGTCGGAATCCCGATCGAGATGTCCGTGATGCTGGCACCCTGCGAGTACCCGCCCAGCACGAACTTCGTGTTCGGGCAGGCGGCCGCGGTCGCCTTCACGTGCCGGGTCATGTCGGTGGCCCCAGGGCCGGCCGACGTCTGTGCGTAGTCCGCGGCGTAGTTCACGGCGTACGAGGCGACCGTCTTACCGGGCAGGTTCTGTTTCACGGCGTTGACGAACGGGCCGCCGGTGATGCCCAGGCCGGGCAGCTCACCGCTGCCCCGGGCGAAAACGACCTCCACGTCGGAACAGGTGGCCGCCTGCGCGGGTCCGGCGACGATGCCACCGCCGAGGGTGCAGGCCGTCGCGGCGACGGCGAGCGCCAGGGCGCGACGTTTCCAGGAGCCGACAAATCTCATGCGCGAATCTCCTCGCGTAATCGACCAGCGCAGTGCGGCTGGTCTGTTGTCCCACCCCCTCCCCTTGTCAAGCTTTGGTGCGTTTTGGACGCTATCGTCCGGTCTGCCCGTGGGTAACGAGTACCTGATCGGGTTCACCCGAAAGTGCCACCGGAGCGCCACGCAGGGACACCGTCGTCGCCCGTGGGGCCGGCGCTCCGTGTCCGTGCCGTGTTCCCTGTCCCGCAAGCCTTTTCGTGGCCGCACTCAACCTGGCGGCGCGCGGCGGCGTTCAGGAGGGCAGGACCACGGAAGGGACGTATCGGGTGCTGGAACGCGAGGAGCGGGCGTTCGAGGAGTTCGTCGCGCGCACGGGCGACCGGCTGGTGCGCTGCGCGGTGTTGCTGGTCGGCGACCGGGGGACGGCCGAGGACCTGGTCCAGGGGGCTCTGGAGCGCACCTACCGGCACTGGCCGCGGGTGTCCGCCGGGCACCCGGAGGCCTATGTGCGGCGGGCGCTGGTCAACGCGGCGGCGAGCCGGTGGCGCCGGTTCCGGATCCACGAGGTGCCGCTGGGTGCGGACACCGAGATCGGCCTGCCGGACCACGCCGACCGGTTGTCGGTGCGCGACGAGCTCATCCGTGCCCTGATGACCCTGCCCGTCCGACAACGCGCGGTGCTCGTGCTGCGCTACCTCGACGACCTGCCCGAGGCGGAGGTCGCGGCCGCGCTCGGCTGCAGCGTCGGCTCGGTCAAGAGCCAGGCCTCGCGCGGACTCGCCCGACTGCGGGCCAGCGCGCACCTCGACGACGTCCTGCCGGCGGAAAGGAGGACTCCGTGACCATCGACGTCGAACGGGATCTACGAGCGGCCATGCGGGCCGTGACGGCCGAAGTCACGGCCCGCCCGGACACCACCCGCCTGGTGCGCGAGCGGTTCCGCCTGCGTCGGCGCAGGCGGCGGGTCGCGCTCGCCGCGGCGGTGGCGGTGCTCGTGGTCGCCATCCCCACGGGTCTGGGCCTGGCCCGGTCGGACTCCGACACCGTCGAGGTCAGGCCGGCCCGCCCGTCACCGACCGCCAGTCCGGCCGCTGGGCCGACGTCCGCCCCGACCGCCGGTCCGGGTTCCGGGCTGGGGCCTGGTCGGGACGTGGGGGGCGTCGGCATCACCTGGATACCCGCCGAGATGACCTTCGAGGAGGACACGAGCGGTGCCGGCACCGGCGAGCCCACCCCGGACATCGCCACCTACTGGTCGTCCTTCAACGCGATGATGGGTAAGCAGATGGCGTTCGTCATGGTCACGGTCAGCTGGGGGCCGGTACCGACCCTCGACGCCGTCGAGTCGAGCATGCGCGTGCAGCCAGAGCGGACCTTCGCCCGCACGACGGTCCGGGGCCGGCCGGCCGTGTTCACCCGCATGGACCCCAAGCGGGAGTTCGCCCTCGTCTGGGCCGAGCAGGACGGGCTGCTCATCGAGGTAGCCGCCGGCACTCCTCTCACCGAAGACGAACTGCGCCGGGTCGCTGAAGGGCTGGTAGTCGGAGCCCGGCCAACGCTCGACCCGAAGACCGAGCAGGCCGTCCGCGAGGCCGTCACACGGGCGTACGCCATGGACGGGCCTGCGGACCGGGCGCTCGCGGCGATCGAGAACGGGCCGGGCCTCGCCGAGACCAGGAGTCGCTTCCTCGCAAACCATCCCGGGTTGGCACACACCCTGCGGGTGACCGTGCAGGACGTGGTGCTGCGGGACCCGGAGCACGCCGTGGCCTCGTTCACGCTGAACTTCACCGACCCAACCATCCTGAGGCCGTTCACCGGGCAGTGGGACGAGCCCCGCTCGTACTCCACGAGCGGCAAGGTCATCCACACGGCGGGCGGCTGGAAGGTCAGCCGCGCCAGCTACTGCATGACCATCCTTGATGACTGCCCGATCGAGACACCTGCCACCCCGGCGGGCGGGCCCTCATGACCGCGCCGGAGCGGCCGGCGCGTCGATCAGGGCAGGACCGCGACGAAGCGCCAGTCGAGGACGTCCCGGTCGGGTTCCTGGCCGGGCTCGCCGTCGCCGGGCTCGCCGTCGCCGGGCTCGCCGTCGCCGGGGCCGCCGTCGCCGGGGCCGCCGTCGGCGCGTACCCGCGAGCGCAGGCTGACCAGGCCGCCGCCCGCGGCGAGCGGGGTGAGGTCCTCCACCGTGATGTCGCTGCGCAGGGTGTCGCCCTCGTACACCGGCCCGACGTGGTCGCAGCCGTGCCAGCCGGTGACGGTGACCAGCCGCGGCAGTGCCCGCGTGACCTGGGCGAACGCGAGGCCGATGGTGTGACCGCCGTAGACCAGCCGCCGCCCGCCGCCGGCCCGGGTGTCGTGGTGCACCTGGGCGATGTTCAGAGTGAGCCGGGCCAGCTCGGGCGCGCTGGACACGACGTCGCCGCCGCCGACCCGCCAGCTCTGCCCGACCTTGAGATCGGCGAAGCCCGCGCCCTCGGTCGCGGCCGCGAAACGCTCGAGGTCCCAGCCCTCGACGACGGCCCCGAGCTCCGCCGTCCCGGCCGTCTCGACGGTCCCGATGGCCTCGATGTCGTCGCGGTGCCCGGTGGTCCGGTCGGGGTCGCGCAGCGGGAGCATCGCGCACCGCCAGAAGTCCAGGACGGGCCGGTCGAGCTGGTCGACGGTGGTGATGCGCAGCACCGCCAGCCCGGTCGGCCGGCGCCCGGGCCGGACGCTGTTCTGCCGCAGTGCGACGACCTCGGTGGACGTCCGCAGCGTGTCGCCGATCTCGGGCGCCCGGCGGAAGACCAGCCCGCGGTAGAACAGGTTGGCCTTCACGTGATGGGTGACCACCGTGGACTGCCCGATGGCGACGTCCCAGACGACGTTCGGCGGGGCGAGCGCCGCGGCGCCGGTCACCTCGGCGCACAGTGCGGTGTCGAGGGCCAGGGCGAGCCGGCCGCCGACGATCGAGCGGTGGACGTCCGTGAGGCCGGCGGTCAGCGTGACCCCCGGCGCGGAGCGGAACCGCTGCCCGACGGCCAGCTCGTCGAAGTAGGGCCCCTCGGCGACCGATCCGATCGTCATCCCGCCCGTCCCGTCGTCTCACTCGCGATCACGCCGGTGTCGATCAGCCGGCCGATCTCGGCATCCGTCAGGCCGAGTATCTCGCCCAGGACGGGCGCGGTGTCCTGGCCGAGGCGCGGTGCCTCACCGGGCGCGCCGTACTCGCCGTCCCAGCGCATCGGCGAGCGCGCCGTGATCGCCGTGACGGTTCCCGAGGACGGCTCGTGAGCCGGCAACCGGACCTCCGCGAGCAGCGGGATCGGGTCCGCGGCGTGCGCTGCGACGACGTCGGACATGCCCCGGTACCGGCCCCACAGCACGCGGGCGGCGTCGAGCTCGTTGCTGACCTGCTGGTAGTCGCGGGCGGCGAACCAGGGACGCAGCACCGCGGCGATGGTCTCGCGTAGCCGGTACCGGTCGGCCTCGTGGGCCAGGTCGGCGTCCAGCGCCGTTTCGAGGGCGGCGAACACCTCGCCGGTCTTGGTCACCGAGCACAGCGCCGCCCACTGGCCCTCGGTGAGCGCCACCACCATCACCCGGTTGCCGTCGCTGCAGGTGAAATCGACGCCGAAACTGCCGTAGACGTGGTTGCCATGCCTGGGCCGCTCGGTCCCGCGGGCCGCGGCCTCCGACAGCCAGCCGAGATTCGCCACACCGCTGAGCGCGACGTCTGCCAGCGCCAGCTCGACGAACGCGCCGGCCCCGGTGCGGTCGCGGTCGCGCAACGCGGCGAGAACCGCCGTCGACACGGTCAGCCCGGTGATGAAATCCCAGGCCGGCAGCACGTGGTTGACCGGAGCGCCGCCCTCCTCCCGCCCGGTGATTCCCGGCAGGCCGACCTCGGCGTTGACCGTGTAGTCGACGGCGGGCCGCCCGTCCGGATAGCCCTGGACGCGAACGTGGATCAGGTCCGGCCGGCGGGCGGTCAGGGCGTCGTAGGACATCCAGCGCCGCCCGACGACGTTGTCGACGAGGACACCGCGATCCGGCCCCGGCGCGGTGATCAAAGCTGTGACCAGCTCCTTGCCCGCGCCGGAACGCAGGTCGACCGCGACGGACCGCTTCCCCTTGTTGAGGGACGTCCAGTAGTAGCTCTCGCCGGTGGGTGCCACCGGCCAGCGCTGGTAGTCGCTGCCGCCGCCGATCGGGTCGACCCGGATCACGTCGGCCCCGAGCTGCGCGAGCGTCATCCCGCCGGTGGGCCCGGCGACGAAGCTCGCACATTCCACGACCTGCAGTCCCGCAAGCGGCCGCCGGGTCATGACGCCGCCCGTGTAAGGGCCGGGGTGAGCCGTCCGAACACCGGGGTGCACCGCCCGAGTGTCGGGGCGAGACAGCGCCCGCCACCGAAGCGTGCCCATGCCCTGCCCGGGCCAGACTCCGCGTCCATGCAGCCACCGCCATACATAGTCGTTAATCAATATTCAGCTCAGAGCATAAGCACCCTTGGATGTCCTGGTCAGCGGAACGCACCTCACCACTCGTCCGGCGATGTTGGTGGCGCCGGCCAGACGTCTCCCGGACCGCTCGGGAAGGTCCCGCCTCAGATCGGGTGGTTTTCACAGCGTGCAGGGCGGTGGCGGCGGCCCCTGCGGTGCGGCGGCCGCCGGGGCTGCGGGCGTCGTGCCGGCGGCGGGTGTGGCACCCGCCATCGCCGGGGCGACGACGCCGGTGTACCCGCTGCCGAGGATGAGGTGGATCCCGGTGATGGTCGAGTCGGCGCGGGCGATCGAGCCGGGTACCGCCGCCTGCACCGTCCACGCGGCCTGCTCCTGGCCGGGGCCGTAGCGCACCTGTGACGCCGCGCGGGGGTCGGCGTTGCCGGCGCTGGTTGCCTGGAACCCCTCCCGCACCAGCGCCGTGGTCACCTTCGCCGCCAGGCCGGACGTGCCGGAGCCGTTGTAGACGGCGACAGCGACCTGCGCGGGCGGGACGGTCACCGGGCCGGGCGTGGCCGAGGCGGTCGTGTCCTCGAGGGTGACGCCGTCGACCTGGCCGCCCAGCGGCATGACGATTTTCGCGAGGTCGACCGGGTCGTAGAGCTGCACCGCGCCGAAGCCGGGCAGCGTTCCGTTGTTCGGGTTTCCGCCGTCGGCGAGGCCGGGCGCGCGGGTCGGCAGGGTCTCGACGTGCATCGTGCCGGCCGCCATGCCCTTCATCGACAGTCCGAGGGCCATGAGCTCGTCGAGTGTGGTGTTACCGAGGGTGACCGCGCCGGTCGCGGCCCGGAGCAGCGCCGACGACTTGAGTGGGTTTGTCAGGACGTCGCCGCTGGTGGCCTTGCGGAGCACGGCGCCGAGGAACTGCTGCTGGCGGTTGATCCGGGCGATGTCGCCCTGCATGAAGCCATGCCGCTGCCGGACGAACGCGAGTGCCTGCTCGCCGTTGACGTGCAGAGTACCCGGGCCGCCGGACCAGCCGCTCATCGTGTCGTTGGTGTTGGTGCTCACCCGCCACCGCTTGTTGTCGTCCTGGAAGTGGTCCTTGAAGTCCGAGGGCAGCACGCAGACGTCGACGCCGCCGATCGCGTCGGTGATCTGTTTGAAGCCCGCGAGGTCGACCGACACGTAGTGGTCGACCCGCATCCCGGTCAGGCTCTCGATCATCTTCACCAGCAGCGACGGGCCGCCGTCGGTGATCGCCGAGTTGAACCTGCCCCGATGCTTCTTGTGCACCTTGCCGGCCGCGTCGGTGTACTCGGGAATGACGACGAGGGTGTCGCGCGGGAACGAGACCATCGTGGTGGCCCCGTCCTCGGCCACGTGGATCAGCATCGTGGTGTCAGAGCGCTGGCCGGCGACGAGCGAGGAGCCGCCGTACTCGTCGCCGGTGCCCGCGCGGCTGTCCGTGCCGACGAGCAGATAGTTCTCGACATCATGGTCCGCGGCCGGACGATCGTCACCCAGGTCAAGGTCGACGTGCGTGACGTTGCCGTTGGCGTAGGCGTACAGCGACCAGCCACCCACACTGAACAGCAGCACTGCGGCGGAAAGCGCGGCCGTGAGCACGGCGCCGAACCGCCCACCACGGAAACGCCCGCGCCGGGATCGGTCAAACCCACCGTCACCACGCAGGCTTAGCTGGGAGGGAAGCGGCGAATCTCCTGGCACGGCCACCCCTCAAATATCCGCCCGATGTACCCGATTGATGATGATAAGCGAGGTGGGTCGGGTCGAGGCAGGGCGGTGATCGGGTCACCCCAGATGTCCTGGCGATTGTCTGGCGCAGGATGGTTGTCAAGGATCACCGGTGCCGATTTCGCGGACGGTCAGTGGGTGATCCGAGCGGGAACGGGTTTGACACGGCAGCGGTACCAGACCCGAGGAAGCCGCCAGCGGTCGTCGGTGGAGTCATGCCGGATCCAGGAGGTCGTGGTGAACGACGCGGTCCGCGCCCGCAGACACGGTCTTAAACCCGTTCCGAATGATGCTTGGAGTTTGCGCAGGCAGATGATCGGGCAGGCGGGGCCGAGAAACGCCCGGTGGATGTCGACCCGGCGTTCCCACTGGGTGCGGAGCTGGCGAGACTGGTGCAGCCAGGGAAAGGTTCGGCCTTCTGGCCAACGTTGGCGGCCCAGGCCGGAGCCCGTGGAGCTTTCCACGGCGGGTTGGCAGCCACACGTCTCCGGGCAGTGGGACCCGAGATGCCCAGGTCCCGCATCCCGGGGCTTGGGGCTTCGCCGTGCTCGTGCCGGCTGCGGGGCCCCGTCAGCGCGGGGCTCCGCCGGGTATGGGCCGGGGCGGTCGCTCAGGCCCTTGCCTCGACCGCGTCCGTCGCTGCGGCGCCCGCGGTGCCCTCCGCCACGGAACCGGCGGCGGCCCCAGCGGCCCCGGTCGGCCGGTCGTGCGGGCTGCGCTGGTCGGGAACGACGGAGGTGGGTGCGGCCGACTTGCGGGCCGGGATGGCGAGGGCTACCAGGAAGGCCACCAGTGCGGCGCCGGCGCCGATCAGGAAGCCGACGCGCAGGCCGGTCAGTGACGGGACCTGCGTCGTCCCGAAGGAGATGGTCATGTTCGCCAGCACGACGCCGATCACGGCACTGGCCGTCGACGTCCCGATGGAGCGCATCAGGGTGTTGAGGCCGTTGGCGGCGGCGCCCTCGGAAGCGGGCACCGAGGCCATGATCAGGGTTGGCATCGCCGCGTAGGCGAGCCCCACGCCGCCGCTGATCGAACAGGCGATGACCAGGACGCCCACGGGGCTGCCCATCAGCCCGAGCGCGGCGACGTATCCGACGGTCATCACAGCTGTGCCGGAGAGGAGGGCGGCCTTCGGCCCGCGGGCGGTGATCAGGCGTCCGGCGAAGGGCGAGACGACCATCATCATCAGCCCCGCCGGCGCCATCCACAGGCCGGTGGCGAGCAGTGACTGGCCGAGGCCGTGCCCGGTGGCCCTGGGTAGCTGCATGATCTGCGGGCAGATCAGCGACATCGCGTACATCGCGAAGCCCAGCACGGTGGAGGACAGGTTCGTCAGGAGCACCGGGCGCCGGGCCGAGGTGCGCAGGTCGACCAGCGGGGCCTTCGTGCGCGTCTCCCACCGGCCCCAGGCCAGCAGGACGGCGACCGCGGCTCCGAACAGCCCCAGGGTGGTGGCGCTGGACCAGCCCCAGGTGCTCCCCTTCGACACGGCGAGCAGCAGCGCGACGAGGCCCGCGGAGAGGGCCACCGCTCCGGGCAGGTCGAAGCTGCCGGAACCCCGGACGGGGGACTCGGGGACCACGACCGTGACCAGCGCCATGAGGATCAGGGTGGCGATGGCCGAACCCCAGAACAGCACATGCCAGTCGAGGTTCTGCGCGACGATCGCCGCGATCGGCAGTCCCAGCGCGCCGCCGATGCCGAGCGACGAGCTCATCAGGGCCATGGCCGGGATCAGCCGCTTCGGTGGGAGAAGGTCACGCATGATGCTGATGCCCAGCGGGATGATCGCCAGACCGAGGCCCTGCAGGGCCCGGCCCGCCACGATCGGCACCAGGGAGTCGGTCAGGGCACAGACCAGCGAGCCCGCCACGAGGATGTAGCCGGAGAGCAGGAGCATCCGCCGCTTGCCGAACAGGTCGCCGAGCCGGCCGAAGACCGGGTTCGCGACGGCTCCGGTGAGCAGGGTCGCCGTGATGGCCCAGGACGCGTCGCTCGCGTTGGAGTGCAGGAGCTTCGGCAGTACCGGGATCAGCGGCACCATCAGCGTCTGCATGAGCGAGACCAGGACGCCGACCGCGGCCAGGACGGCGACGATGGCGCTGGCTCGTGACGGAGCGTCCGTCCCGGCTCCGGAGTCCGGGCCGGGGCCCGGACTCGCTCCGTTCGAGACTTCGCTGGCGTCCATGTGCACCCCAAGATTAGCTGTACAGTACAACTATGTGTATCACGCACATCGACGCGATGTCCGTGTACGACCGGTGGGTTCTTGGTCACACCTCGCGCGGAGGGGTTGTTATCTCCGCTGTCGGCTGAGCTTTTCATGCTGTTTGCCCATATTTGGTACTGGCCGATTGCGCTGACACCAGGGCAATGGGCGCAAAGGTGCAGGTCACGCGCGAGACTTCCGATGTCCCGGGTGGAACAGCCACCTCCCGGGAGCACCTGCTACGTCCTGGGGGGCTTCACATGAACCTTGTAAGGCACCTGGCGGCCGGTCACGTCCGGGGCGACTATCTCGACGGCATCGCGGTATTCAGCGGGATCCCCTACGCCGCCCCGCTGGACGGCCCCGCCCGCTTCGCCGCCCCCCGCTTACCCGAGCGGTGGACGGGCACCCTGGACGCCACCAGGTTCAGCCCCAGCCCGCCGCAGACCTCGTGGATGGGAGGGTTGGAGTCGCTGTGGCATCCCGGTGACGGCACCGACTGCCTGAGCGTGAACGTGTGGACGCCCGATCCCACCGGGCGTGGTCTTCCGGTGCTGGTGTGGTTCTACGGCGGCGCGTTCCTGATCGGCTCCGCCAGCCAGCCCGAGTACGACGGCGCGACGCTCGCCCGCGGGGGAGCGGTCGTGGTGACCGTGAACTACCGGGTCGGCTTCGAGGGGTTCGGCTGGCTGCCCGACGCGCCACTCAACCGCGGCCTGCTCGACCAGCTGGCCGCGCTGCACTGGGTGCGGGACAACATCGCGCAGTTCGGCGGCGACCCCGGCAATGTGACGATCATGGGCCAGTCCGCGGGTGGTACCTCGGTGGCCGTGCTGGTGGCGGCGGACGAGGGGCGGGGGCTGTTCAACCGCGCGATCGCCCAGAGCGTCGCCGGTGGCTTCCTCACCCCGGAGCACGCCCGGGCGACCTCCGAGCGCATCGCCGCGGCCCTCGGGGTGCGCGCCACCGCCAGCGACCTGGCAGCCGTGCGCCCCGAGGCCATCCACGCGGTTCAGCATGAGGAAGGCCAGATCACGCCGTACGGGCCGATCCTGGGTGGGGAGCTCGTCCCCGGTCTGCCGTGGCGGCGGCTGCGCGGCGAGGTCGATCTCGTGGCCGGCTCCACCCGTGACGAGTACCGGCTGTTCGCCATCGCGGCGGGCGTGGCGGACGCCGATCCGACGGCGACCGCGGTGACGGTCGGCCTGCCGCCCTCGGCGGCCGGTGCCTACCGGGCGGCCCACCCGGATCTGTCCGATGCCGACCTGAACGCGATGATCCTCTCCGACGGCGCCTTCCGGATGCCCTCGCTGTGGTGCGTCGGCAACCATCCCGGCCGCGCCTACTGCTACGAGTTCGCCTGGCAGAGCCCCGCCTTCGCGGGCGCGCTCGGCGCCTGCCACGGCATCGACACCCCACTCACGTTCGGCAACTTCGTCGGGACGATGTCGTCGATGCTGCTCGGCAATCCCGTCCCGGCCGGGGTCGTCGACCTGTCGGAGCAGATGCGCTCGGCCTGGATCTCGTTCGCCGCGACCGGCGACCCCGGATGGCCGGTCTACCGGGCGGGCAAGGCGATCACCCGCATCTGGGACGTGCCGTCCCGCCTCGCGGCCGATCCGCAGGCGGTGTCCCGCCAGATCTGGGAGCAGGCCGCGACGGCGGGCTCCGGCCGCTGACAGGTTCCCTGAACCGCGGTCGGCCCGAGTCGCGTCACGAGACCCGGGGCAGGCCAGACGGACGGCGGTGTCAGGTGACCGGTAGTCGTCCCGTTACCAGGCGCGAGATCGACGCCTTGTGATCGTGATTGTTTCCGACCGTTTCGGACTGATTGGGGATGGTTCGATACGGCCGGAAGCACCTTGTGTGCACATCGCGTCGACGCTGGCCCAGGGCTGCGAACTGTGCTTTGCGTGACGATGTCTGTGCAGGTCAGGGCCCATATTTGGCGTCCTGGGAGTAGCGGCTACGATCCTCAAACTTCGCTAATGAAATGCTTAGGCACGAGGGTTGGGTGCCGTGGGCGGCCCAGTGAGGGAAGGCCTGCCGCGGCCACGACATCGCCGCGTGCGTTCGTCCGCGCGCTCATAGGGGGAATCTGTATGCGTAAGGCTGGAGTGGTCGGACCGTTATCCCTGGTAGCCGCGATCGTCGTGGGTGCCCTGACAGGGTGCTCGACATCGGGAGCAGGAGCCGGGGCAAACGGCCCCTGCGACAGTCCCGGAGTCACGGCCGACCAGGTCAAGTTCGGCTTCATCTTCTCCGACACGGGCACGGGCAGCGAGGCGCTCTCGTCGGCCCGCCTGGGGGTTGATGCCAGGATCGGGCTGGCCAACGAGGCGGGCGGGGTCAACGGCCGCCGCGTCACCTACGACTGGCGGGACGACGGAGCCTCCCCGGCCACGAACGTGCGGGTGACCCAGGATCTCAGCAGCTCCACCTTCGGCCTGGTGGGAGTGACCTCCTCGATCGGTGGCTCCCTCGACAGCCTCGAAAAAGAGGGAGTTCCGTACGTCGGTCTCACCCAGCCCTCCTACGCCAAGTACCCGAATGTCTTCGCGCACCTGTACGACGCGGCGCCGGAGACGATCGGCCGGTACTTCCAGGCCAACGGCGGAACGAAGGTCGCCATGGTGAGCACCGGGGGGTCGGCGTTCACCGAGGAGGTCGCCGGGCGGTACCGCAGCGCGTTCGAGGCCGTCGGTCTGCAGGTGGCCCCGCTGATTCCCTTCGCGGCCAGCGTCGACAGCCCGGCGCGGGTGGCCCAGCAGATCGCCGGCAGCGGCGCGAACGCGCTCATGGGCTTCACCACCGTGGACGACCTGGCCGCCATCGTGCAGGCCACCCGCCAGGCGAACCTGGCTCTCACTTCGACCGTCTCGACCAGCGGGTACGACCGCGGCGTGCTCGCCTCGACGGGGCCGGCGCTGCGCGGGGTCTCCTTCCCGGTCTATTTCCACCCGTTCGAGGCGGGCGGGCCGGCCATCGACCGCTACCGCGACGCGATGACCCGTTTCGCGCCGCAGGCCGTCCAGCCCGAAGAGAAGTTCGCCATGTACGGATACATCTACGCGGACATGTTCCTGCGCGGACTTGAGCTGGCCGGCGACTGCCCGACCCGCGAGGGCTTCATCAGCGCGCTGCGGAACGTGACCGACTACGACGCCGGCGGGCTCATCGAGGCGACCGACCTGCGCACCAACGCGACCACCCCGCTTCAGTGCGCCGCGTTCGTCCAGGTCAATCCGGCCGGTGACGCGTTCCAGGTGGTGCGCGAGCGACTCTGCGCCAACGGCCAGGGGAACTGAGCCCTCAGGCGGCGGGTGGTGGTGAGCGGCCCCACCCGCCGCCTCGGTTGACGACTCTCCCATACGCCCTCATAGTGAGGTTGCCTCACTATAAGGGCCGGATGATGCCGGCCCGTGACGTCCGACGCCGGAGCCCTGTCCCACCTCGGCCGCGGCGGGACAGAAGGAGTCGGCATGGACGTCCCCCTCGACCGCCGCCCGAGCCAACGCGTCGTCGTCGCCACCCTCTTCGTCGCGACGATGTTCATCACGATCATGGACACCACGATCGTCAACGTGGCACTTCCCTCCATCGCCGCCGACCTGGGCGTGAGCTCCGGGTCGATCGACGAGGTCGTGATCGCCTACCTGGTCAGCCTGGCCGTCTCCATCCCCGCGTCGGGCTGGCTCGCGGACAGGTTCGGCAGCCGGCCGGTGTTCCTCGCCGCGCTGGGCGTGTTCACGGCGGCCTCCGCCCTGTGCGGGCTTGCCGGCAGCCTCACCGCGCTGGTGGTCTTCCGGGTGCTGCAGGGCGTCGGCGGTGGCCTGCTCACCCCGGTGGGCATGGCGATGCTCTACCGGGTCTACCCACCGGCGGAACGGGCCCGGGCGGCCCGGATTCTCATCGTGCCCACCGTCGTCGCGCCGGCCGCCGGCCCGATCCTCGGCGGGGTGCTGACCGACCAGGCGTCCTGGCACTGGGTGTTCCTGGTCAACGTGCCGATCGGGATCGCCGCGTTCGGCTTCGGCCTGGCGTTCCTGACCGGCTCCCGGGTGCCGGGTGCCGGCCGCTTCGACGCGCTGGGCTTCGTGCTCTCGGCGAGTGGCTTCGCCCTCGTCCTCTACGCGCTGTCCGTCGGGCCGAACCACGGCTGGCGCTCGGCCGGGACCCTCACGGCCGCCGGGGTCGGGCTCCTGGCGACCGGGGCCACCGTGTGGTGGGAGCTGCGCCGCACCCAGCCGCTGCTGGCCCTGCGGCTACTCGGCAACGACCTGTTCCGCACCGTCAGCCTGACCCTGTCGATCGCGTTCATGGCGTTCATGGGCGTGCTGTTCCTCGTCCCGCTGCTCATGCAGACGGTGCGGGGCGCCAGCGCGACGACGTCCGGGCTCGTCGTCTTCCCCGAGGCCCTGGGTGTGCTGACCGCCACCCAGATCGCCGGGCGCCTCTACCCGAGGATCGGGCCGCGCCGGCTGATGGCCGGCGGCCTGGTCTTCGCGGCCGCCTCGATGCTCGCCCTCGGCTTTCTCGACTCGGCCGGATCCCTCTGGCCGCTGCGCGCGCTGCTGTTCGGGGTCGGCTTCGGTATCGGCTTCGTGATGATGCCGGCCCAGACCGCGGCCTTCGCCACCATCTCCCCGCAGCGGACGGGCCATGCCTCCGCGCTGTTCAACGCGCAGCGCCAGCTCGCCTCCGCGCTCGGGGTCGCGCTGGTCTCCACCGCGCTCAGCCTGGCGCGACCCGCCGCCGCGGGGCCCGGCGGCGGGTCGGTCGTCGGCGACACCGGCTCCTTCCGGTGGGCGTTCGCCGTCGCCGCGGCACTGGCCGCCCTCGGGCTCCTCGCCGCGCTGCGCGTTCGGGACGCCGACGCCGCCCCCACCATGCGCCCACCCGCGGCGGTGCCGGCCACCGCCGCGGGTGGGGCCACCACGCCCGTCACGGCGGCTGGCGCGCCCGCGCCCGCGACCGCGGCCGGCGCGCCCGCCGCGGAGACCGTCCTACTCGGGCACGGTAGGGATGACCAGGGTGGAGGTTCCAGGGCCGGTGCTGACGGTCACGTCGACCGGGCTCGCGTTGGGAGTGAGGACGTCGGCGGCGCCGCCGGAGACCCGGACACCGATGCGGTGGCCGACGGCGAAGCGGTGGTGGACCGGCCGGATGCCGATCTCGAAGGCGGTGGGCTCCCCGGCGGTCACCGGCGTCGGTGAGGACGCCGTCCTTGCCCAGGAGCAGCGTCCCGGTGCGGCCGTGGGCGGCCGGGTCGTAGTTCGAGACCTCACGCCAGCCGGCACCGGTGCCTTCGGGACCCTCGAAGCTCACGAACGTCGGGCGGTCCGGCACGGGAGTGTCCGGCAGATCCATCACCCAGCGGTCGAACCAGGCGAGCAGCAGGCCCGGCGCGAGCCCGTCACACTCCGGCCAGGTTGTGGAGACCGGCGCGGACGCGATCGAGGGGCATCTGGCGGGCCGCGACGAGGTAGTCGACGACGTCGGCACGCAGCGCGGTGAACAGGACGTGCGCCAGATAGTCGGTGTCCTCCCCGGGCCGCACGGCCGCGAGGCGCCGGGCGAGCTCGGCGATCCAGTACCGGCTGGACGAGTTCGAGTAGTAGGCGTTCGGCCCACGGTGCTCGAGTGCCCGGATGAGGGTCCGGTTGGCCACCACGAAGTCGAGCAGGGCGTCGAGGTAGGCGCTCAGCGCCTCGGTCGGGCTGCCACCGGGGCCGAGCGGCGCCGGCCCGTGCTCGACGCGCTGGCTCAGCGTGTTCGCCCGGGGCTGCAGGACGGCCTCGACCAGGGTGGTGCGGTCGCCGAACCTTCGGAAGACGGTGCCCTTGCCGACCCCGGCGGCCTCGGCGATGTCGTTCATCGACACCTCCTCGGCCCCCTCGCGGTCGAACAGGTCCGCCGCCGCGGCCAGGATCGCCGCGCGATTACGGGCGGCGTCGGCCCGCTCGGCCCCGGTCACCGCCCACCTCCTCCCGCCGCGCGGACCGGCGGTTCGCCGGCCCGGCGATCCGCCGTGTGGCGCCACTCGCGTGGCGCCGGTTCCAGTCCGCGTGCGCGAACGGTTCCAGCAAATTCTGCCAGGAGTTCCGCGATGGTGTCCGGGGCGCCGCCGCTGCCCCGGACCGGTGTTTCAGATGCCCCGATTCAGCCGCGCGCAGGGTTTCCATCAGGTTAAGCGTGTCGGGATTGTCTGACCTCGGGAATTGCGTGCCGCGCTGCCGCCGGGGCACCTACGAGGGCCGGCCGAGACCGCGGATGAACCCGGTGATCCCCGGGCCCTCCCGCCGGACGGCCTCCGAGTAGTAGCGGCCGCTGGAGATCGTGGTGCCGGCCGGGTCGACGGTCCAGATGACGACCGCCGCCATCTCCATCCCCGTGGCGGCCGCGGTCGCGGTCGTCTCGGTCCACACCGCGTTCCCGTTGACCGCCGTCCGATGGATCTCGACGGCGGAGCCGGGGTGCGTCTCGAACAGGGTGTTCAGGGTGGCGATCTCCTGGTCACGCCCCCGGAAGCCACGGGCCGGCTGTTGCGGGACGATCATCTCGAAGGCGGGTCGAGGCAGGCCCTGAGCCCGTCGACGTCCTTTGTGCTGATGGCCCGGAAGAAGCTCTCGACGGGCCGGAGCGGGTCTGCGTCCGAATGATCCGTGGATGATGTCACGCTGACATCCTTGCGAGGGGAGGAACGGTCGAGAAGCGGGAGGGACACGTTTCCGGATGGCTGCCGATGAATCGGTGAGACCTGCCGTTCAAGGCGGTCGAGAAATTCCGTCATGCGGTCGCGAAATGCAGCCGAACAGTGCGGTTGCGAAATGCGTCCGACGATGGCTGTCGCGCTGACGTTCCCCGCCGCGGTGACCGCCGGGAATCGGTTTCGGTATCGGTGTGCGCGGCGGCGGGGAGAAGAAGTCACCTACCGGACCGGGCGGCTCGTCAAGGGGTGTCCGCCGGCGCCGGCGGCGCTTCGTGCCCTGGTCCAGGGCCCTGTCGTCGGACGGAGGGCCGGGGCGGCCCGGCCTCCGGTCGTGCTGCCCCGGCCGGGACCGGCATGCTGTTCGGTGGCGCCGGCCGGCAGGGCGGAGACCCGCGCAGCCTATCGGATTGAGGGGAAGAAAGCATCGTAATCCGGGCGTACCGCCAGAATAACCCTGACTGCATCAAATTGGCGTTCCAGGTTTGTGAGCGTTCATTGACAAGGGTGGGGAGATCTGTTTTCCTTCGGGCGGTTGGGCGTCGACGTCCAGGAGGAACACGGGGTTGAAGCGGGCAGGGCTCTGGTCGGCCCCGGCACTCCTGCTACTGCTGGCGGCGGGTGGCTCTTCGTCGAACGTGCGGTCGCCGGCAGCGGCGCGAACAATGGTCGGCCGAACGGCGACCTGACGATGTCACCGGGGCCATGAGCAAGGGTGCATACCGAGGGGAGCGGGTGCCACATGGCGGCTGACACGACGACATCCTTCGAGGTGGTCGGCTCGGCAGACGAGGCGGCGGACATCCGGGCCGCGGTCGCCGGCCTGACCGTCCCCACGCTGTTGGCCCGCCAGTGCCGCTCCCGCCCGGATGCGGTGAGCATCCACTGGATGCGCGACGGCGAGTGGCAGGCGTGGACGTGGCGCCAGTACGGCGCGCAGGTCGCGCGGATGGCCGGCGCGCTGGAGCGTCTCGGGTTCGGCCGCGGTGACCGGGCGCTGCTGATGACGCACCCGCGGCCGGAGTTCCACGTCATCGACTCCGCCGTGCTCCTGCTCGGCGGCTGCCCGATCTCGATCTACAATTCGTCGCCGGCGGAGCGGGTGCGTTACCTCGCCGCGCACTGCCGGGCCAGCCTCGTCGTCGTCGAGGGACGCGAGCTGCTTGCCCGGGTGCTGGCCGTGCGCGCCGAGCTGCCCGACCTGCGGCACGTCGTCGTCATCGACCCGGCTCCCACCGGCAGCGGCGATACCGGCGGCGGTACCGGCAGTGAGGCCGCCGGCGGCGAGAACCTCGGCGGCGGGGCCGCCGGTGACGTGCCGCCGGGTGTGCTCCGCTGGGACGACCTGCTCGCGGCCGACCCGGTCGACCTCGAGGCGCGGGCCGCGACCGCCGGCCCCGACGACCCGTGCACCGTGATCTACACCTCGGGGACGACCGGCGTCCCAAAGGGCGTCATGCTGGATCACAGGGCGGTGATCTGGCAGTGTGAGAGCTATCTGCGCCGGCTCGACCGTGACCTGACCGGTGCCCGCTGGGTCAGTTACCTGCCGGTGGCACACATCGCGACCCGGTTCTACGCGCAGTACTTCCACGTCTACGCGGGCCTGGAGGACATCACCTGCCCGAACCCGGCGGACGTCGAATCGGTGCTGATCGACCGGCCGCCGCACCTCTTCTTCGCGCCGCCGCGGCTGTGGGAGAAATACCTGATCTCCCTGCGGGAGTGGATCGGCGCCATGGACGACCCGGCCCGCGCGACGCGGCTCACCCGCGCCATGCGGGTCGGCGAGGAGGCGGCGCTGCTCGAGCTCACCGGCGGGGATGTGCCACCCCGGCTCGCCCGGGAACGGGAGGAGCTGCGGCCCGCCACCCGGGAGCTGCGCGCCCGCCTCGGGCTCGGCGACCTGCTGACCGGGGCGATCGGGGCCGCGCCCGCGAACCCCCAGCTCACCGCGGCGTGGATCGGCCTCGGCGTGCCGATGTTCGAGGGCTACGGGCTGAGCGAGTCGACCGGCATGCTCACGGTCGACCCGTTCGCCTACCGCCTCGGCAGCGTCGGCCGCCCGATGCCCGGCGTCGAGCTGCGCGTCGCGCCGGACGGCGAGCTGCACTTCCGCGCCGGCAGCGCCTTCCGAAGTTACCTGGACGACCCCGAGCAGACCGCCGCCGCCGTCGACGCGGAGGGCTGGGTGCGCACCGGTGACCTGGCCACCATCGACGACGGCTACGTCCGGCTGCGGGGACGTAAGAAGGAGCTCATCATCACCGCCGGAGGCGAGAACGTCTCACCTGTGGCGGTCGAGTTCGCGCTCGCGGCGCAGCTGCTGGTGGGGCAGGTGTGCGTGCTCGGCGACGGCCAGCCGGCGCTGGGTGCTCTCGTCGTCCTGGACCCCCAGGCCGCCGCGGTCTGGGCCGGCGTGAACGGGATCCCGTTCACGCACGTCGACGAGCTCGCGGCCGATCCGCGGGTGCTGGCCGAGGTCGGGCGGCAGATCGCCCGGGCCAACGACCTGCTCGTGCGCCAGGAGAAGGTCCGGCGGTTTCACGTGCTGCGCCACGAGTGGCCGCTCGACTCCGACGAGCTCACGCCCACCGCGAAACTCCGCCGCGATCAGATCGCGGCGAAATACCAGGCCGAGATCGCGGCGATGTTCGCGGCGCCCGCCAATGTCGAGGTCATGCCGCGTGCGGTGGCCGCGAACCATTCCTCGTGATTCTCGGGGCACCCACCGGCTTTCCCACCCGGCCGCTGACCGCCGGCCCGCGCTGCTGGTGGCCGGCCCGCTCACGCCCACGGGCCGGCCCGGAGCGGTGCCGTCCTTGTCAGGTGCCTGTTCCGTCGGCACAGAGATGCTCTCGGACGACCTGGAACGCGTTACCCGCCGGGTTCATCTGGACGAACGCGTAGCAGTCGAGCGGCTGGCTGGCGTTATTTCCGATGTCGACCGGCTGGATCAGCCCGCCCGCGTCATAGTCGGTCACGCCGCGCAGGGCGCTGATGAAGCCCTCGCGGGTGGGGCAGTCACCGGCCAGCTCAAGCCCACGCAGGAACAGGTCGGTATAGATATAGGCGTACATCGCGAACTGCTGTTCTGGAATGGTGGTCTGCGGGGCGAAGCGTGTCATCGCGCTGCGGTAGCGTTCGATCGCCGGCCCGCCCGCCTCGAAGGGCCGAAAGTACACGGTGAACGAGACTCCCGCCAGGCTCTGGCCCAGAGTCGGCAGGATGGTCCGGTCGTACCCCGTGAGCGAGACGCTCGTGGCGAAACTCAGCTGCGCGGCGCGCACGGCCTGCATGATGGCGGCGAGATCCTGCGGGGCGGTGAAGCCGACCAGGGCGTTGGCCCCTGTCGCGGCCAGCTTCTGGGCCACGGCGGCCGGGCTGTCCGTGCTGCGCGAGTAGGAGATCGGCTCGGTAGTGGCGAGCCCGAGTGCCTCGAAGGAGGCCTTGTAGCGCGCGAGGATATCCAACGTGAAGGTGGTCGCCCCCGAGGTCACGAAGGCGACCTTCGAGCCGCCGCCGCTCTGGATGTAGCGACCGATGGTCTCCCGCGACGGCTCGTACTGGTAGGAGAAGAAGTTCTGGTACTTGGCCCAGTCCGTCCGGCCGAGGCCGACGACGGGGATCCCCTGCTGGGAAAGGTTTTCCAGCGAACCACTGATCGCGGAGGTGGCCGCCACGAGGCCGAAGACGGGCTTACTCCGGAGCAGGTCATCGGTGACATGAGCGTTCTGCGACGGGGAGTTCTGGTCGTCACGCCAGTCGTAGGTGATCAGGCGGCCGTGTATTCCGCCTTCGTCATTGGCGAGGCCGATCCTGGCGTCGATCCCGGCCCGGGCCGAAGCATACGCGGCGCTACCCGCACCCGAATCGGAGACGAGGAATCCGATCTCGACCTGATCAGGCGTGACGCCGGGAGCGCCGCAGGCACTGGATGCACTGGACCCGCCCCCGCCGGCCGAGCAACTGGTCGCGGCGACCACAAGGATCGTGGCCGCCATCCCTAACTTTCGTGTCAAACTACCCCGAAACACAAACGTCCCTATCAACGGTAAACGGGAGCGATGGCGGGGTCCGGTGAGCGGTAAACCGGATGAACAGCTCGCGGAGCCGCCGGCCCACCAGGAACCCGCTTTCAGTGGCGATCGCTCTGGACAGGTCAGGATGGTAGCGACCGCCGTAAACCGGCCTGAGTCCGCCTGTTCTCTCTGGTGGCGGGCGTGTGCCATCGCCAACCGGCCGACGCGGGCCGCGCCACCGTGCGGCGGGCCTACCGCGGCCTCGCGCCCGCTGCGCCAACCGTGGTCGGCGGCCATCGAGGTGGTGCCGACGGTGGGTGATGGGTGACGTGTCGGGCGTGTCGTCGGGGCGAGCGTCCGCGCCGGCACCGATTCGGGCCGATCGGCGCCGCGGCACTTGACAGGATGATCTATCGCGACCAGGATCGAATGTATGTTCGATCTCCTCGGAGTCCGGCCACGCCCTCGCACCGTCCAGGATGACTCCGTCGCGCCGGGCGAGCAGTTTCCGTCACAGCGAGTAGCCGATGATTCCCGCCCGCTGTCCGCTCGGGCGTCGAGCGGCCTGCCGCCGAGCGTGGCCCGGGTCGCGGCGCGGACGAGACTGTCCGCCGAACTGCTCGCCGCCATCCTCACCGTCGACGGGCGATCACGGGCGACCCTCGACGACATGGAGCGCGCGGACGCTCTCGCGGACGTGCTCCTCGCCCGCCGCCGGCAGCGGGTCGACCGGCATCGCCCCGAGCTCGCTCGGCCAGCCCGGCACGGTTGACGCGTCAGCCCGCGGTGACGGTCCTGGCCTGACGGATCCGCAGCTGACGCTGTCCACCGTGAAGATCAGTCCGCCGCCATCGCGGGCGGCAGCCTCGTCACTGCCGTCGTAGCCGCGGCCGGTTGTTCTGCTTGATGCCCGTCGGTATCCGGGTCTCTTCGCCGGCCAGGTGTTCAGGCACGAGCGGTGATGTCGGCGATCGTAGGTTGCCTACGTAACGCTGTTCCGGTGCGTCACGCCGCCGGGAACTCTCGGACGCTGCACGATGAGTTCCCGGATGAACAGCTGTCCTCTGTGGAGGACTTCCTCCAGCGCTTTCTTACATCGCCGGCCGTTTATCGACATGCCCGGCTGATGGTTTCTCCCGCCGCTCCTCATGCCCACAGCCAGGGGGCCGTGGTGCACACAGCGGTGATCTGGTGCCGATGGGTACGGCCTCGATCAGCTGTGCGAGTGCGCCCAGCGCAGGACCCGGCGACGGATGGGACGCCGCTGCCCGACAGCCTCGCCGGCCAGGTCGAGGCGGGTGCGGACCGTCCGCCGCTCCGGCTGCGCGGTGGTGGCGCCAAGGGACAGGAAGGTCTCCTCGGAACCGAAGTGCCAGGGGTTGTCCGAGCGACGGGTGGCCGGCTTCTCGTACCCGCTGGAGTGAGTGGCGGCATGGATGGCGTTCAGCACGGCGGGCTCCCGGGTGCAGAGAAGGGGCAGGTGATGAGGCGGTCGAATCTCAGCCGCCCTAATTAATAGTGCATGCACCACGGAGTTCTTGTGGGCCCGATCGACGTGACCTCGGACGCACTCGGCAGGGAACCGTGAAAAATGTGACCGACGCCCGTGTCCTGGAACACAATGCGGCCGAAAAGTGTCGCGAGATCGCGACTGCAGGGTTGCGCCGCTCACATTCGGGCCGGCCATCGGTGACGTGTGTCACCAATGGCGGGAATGTGAATTTCGGCGGGATCTCCGGTGGAACGGGCGCCGCCGACGGGCGCGGACCAGGACAGCCGGCGGGCAGCGGGCGGGCGCAGGCGGGCAGCGGGCGGGCAGTGGAGCCCGTTGCCCGCGAGGGTCTGTCGGCGGCGCGGGGCCCTGACGGCCGGCATCGGCGGGGCGCGCCAGCCGATCCGGACAGGCCGCGCCGAGGTCACGCCGGGGATGGATCAGCCGACGCGCAGCTGCTCGCCGGGCAGCGTCACCTCGTCGCCTGGCCGCAGCTGGCGGCCCCGGCGGGTCTCGACCTCGCCGTTGACGCTGACGCTCCCGCTGGCCAGCACCGCCTTGACCTCCGAACCCGCCTCGACGACGTCGGCGAGCTTGAGGAACTGGCCGAGCCGGATGACGTCGCCGTCGATGCTCACTTCACGCATTCCCTCAGCATGCCCGACCGCCGACCGCCGACCGGACCGGCTGGCGGGACGCCGCGGTCGACGACCGGGCGGGGCCCGCGGCTGGGGTCGTAACGATCAGGGCCGCCGGTTCAGGCGGACGGGTCGAGCTGGAGCGGGAGTGCGACAAGCGAGCGGATCGTCGTCGTGAAGGCTGGCTGGAAGCCGTCCGGAACGCGGTAGTCGGGGATGCGGGCGTGCCATTCGCGCAGGGCGATGCGCAGCTCCAGCCGAGCCAGGTGTGAGCCCAGGCAGCGATGCGGCCCCCGCCCGAACGCGATGTGCCGGTTCGCGTCGCGGTTGAACCGGACGGCCTCAGGCTCGGGGATCTCCCGCTCGTCGGTGTTGGCGGCGCCGAGCAGACCGGTCACCACCTGGCCCTTGCGTACCGGGCAGCCGGCGATCTCGGTGTCCTGGGTCGCGAATCGCGCCACCATCATCACCGGCGACTCCCAGCGGAGCAGCTCCTCCACGGCGTTCGGAATCAGCGTCGGGTCGTTCACCAGCGCATGCCGCCGGTCGGGGTGGAGCGCGAGGTGCAGCATCATGCAGTCCAGCGAGGCCGAGACGGTGTCCAGGCCGGCGACGAGGAAAAGGAAACAGATGTCGAGGATGTCCTCGTGGCTGAGGCGTGCGCCCTCGACCTCGGTCTGCAGGAAGCGGCTGACGATGTCCTCGCCCGGGGTGGAGCGCCGGTCGGCGATGACGGCGTCGAAATACTCGTAGATCGACGCGGCGGTCGTCTTCAACAGGGCAACCGAGTCCTCGTGGCCTCGTGGCCTCGGGGCCGCCCGGTGATCGACTCGGGCCGGATGAAGCCGTCCTTCATTTCAAGGAAGGTGGGGAGCTCGCCGAGCGGAAGCCCCAGCAGGGCGAGGAAGACCTGCGACGGGAACCGCAGCGAGAACTGCTGGACGAAGTCCACCTCGCTCTCGGTGGCGATCGCATCGACGAGGCCGCGGGCCAGCTCGGTGATCGGCCCTTCCATCTCCTTCATGCGCTGCGGGGAGAAGAGCGGGTCAAGGATCCTGCGGTACTCACGGTGTTTCGGCGGGTCGATCTGCAGGGGGATCAACGGCCGCTCGGTGCCCGTCTGGGCCACGCCGACTCCGGAGGAGAAGACCTCGGGGTTTGTGAGAAGTGTTGCGATGTCCGCGCTCCGGGTGACCAGTACCCTCCTTTCGCCCAGCGAAATCGCGCGCTGGGCGCGTAACCCGGGGAAGACGGCCTGTGGAGCCGTCAGGAACGCAGGGTTCTCCATGGGATTTCCCGACTCGGGTGCCGTACCCGACGCCGCACTGTCAGTCGACATGTGAGCTCCTCGCCGTAGGCTGCGACGAATTTATACCAAGTATAAAAACGTCGCAACCTGGCGAAGTGGGCCCGCCGCGCCGTCGCCCGCTGCCGGTGGGTGCCGCGGCGCCACTCAGAGCGGGTAGGTCACCGTGGTCAGCCGCTCGGACAGTTCCCACAGACGTTCGGCGGTCCCGGTGTCCCGCGACGCGGCGTTGGAGGTGACCAGGACCGGGTGGCCGGTCATCTTCAGCAGCCCGGACGGCCCGTAGTACTCGCCACCCCTCGTCGATGGATCAACCGCCGCGCGCAGAAGGGGCAGGGAGCCTTTGAACGCGGAGTGGACGATGGGGTTGGGGATGTGGTCGACGACCTTCTTGAGTTTCCGCTGGATCGGGCTGGGGTTGCCCCCGACCTCCGTGTTCGCGCCACCAGGATGCGCGGCGACGGACCGTGCCGATCCTCCCGCCGCCGTCAGTCGGCGCTGCAGCTCATAGGTGAACAGCAGGTTCGCGAGTTTCGACCGGGCGTAGGCCCGGAACGGCCGGTACTTCTGGGCCAGGTCGAGGTCGTCGAAGTCGATCTTTCCCATCCGGTGCCCGTTGCTGCTGACCGTCACTATGCGACCGGCGTCGGAGGCCGTCACGGCTTCCAGGACGAGCCCGGTAAAGGCGAAGTGGCCGAGGTGGTTGATGCCGAAGTGCTGTTCGAAGCCGTCCTCGGTCCTGCCCTGGGGCAGTAACATGACGCCCGCGTTGTTGATGAGCAGGTCGATGACGGGGCGCTCCGTGACCAGCGCGTCGGCGGCCTTGCGGACCGAGGTGAGCGAGCTGAGATCCATCTGCAGTACTGAGACGTCCGCCTCGGGTACGGCGATCCGGATGGTGTCCAGGGCGTCCTGTGCCTTGACCGGGTTACGGCAGGCCATCACCACTGTCGCGCCGCGCCCGGCGAGCAGCTTGGCGGCCTCGAAGCCGATTCCGGAGTTCGCGCCGGTGACGACGGCCGTCCGGCCGTTCAGGTCGGGAACGTCGGCCGCACTCCAACGCCGCCGCTCAGGCGCTTCCGCCATGACGACCTCCGCGATCGATACAGGGCGAGGATCTCCGCCCATCTGATGTGAAACCCGTGGCCATATCGAGACCACTGGCAGCACACTACAGGCACTGGTCCGCGTGTGATTCCCGTAGCCCACGCGCTCGCGCATGCCAGGCCCAGCACCAGACAGACCGTCGCCGTCCTGCTTCGGTGGCGGACATCCGCCACCGGGATCACGTGGAACCCGGCGCCTTTGCCATTGGCACGAGGGGCAACTGTGCGAGCCCGGTGGACGTCCGCCCGGCGCGTTCTCGGACCCGCTGCCCGTATACCGGCGTCGCGGTATCCTTGCCATTAGGCGCGCGTCGAACGACTGGCCTGGAGATTGGCGCCGAAATAGCCGCTGGCCGAGCGGGCCCCGTTGTGGCCCCGTAGGTGGCAGGCCACCCGCTCCCTCGATGCTCATCCCCGGCCGGCCGGGGATGCCTCGGGTCAGATCCAGCCGCGGGCGCGGGCGAGCTGGACGGCCTCGTGCCGGTTGACGGCGCCCAGCTTCGCGGCAGCCGATGACAGGTAATTGCGTACCGTGCCCCTCGACAGAGCGGCCCGGGCCGCGATCTCCTCGACCGGTGCGCCGCCGGCGGCCAGCTCGAGGACCTCGGCCTCACGCGAGGTCAACGGGCTCTCTCCGGCCGCGATCGCCTCCGCGGCCAGCTCCGGGTCCACGTAGCGGCCGCCGCCGTGCACCGCCCGGACCACGTCGGCGAGGACCTGCGCGGAGACGGTCTTCGGAAGGAAGCCGCGCGCCCCCGCCGCGAGCGCCTGCTTGAGATAACCGGGACGTCCGTGGCTGGTCACGATCACGTTGGCGCACCCGGGGACCTCGGCACGCATCGCCTGGGTGACGGCGATGCCGTCCATGCCCGGCATCTGCAGGTCCAACAGCGCGACGTCGGGGCGGTGCAGCCGCCCCATGGCCAGCGCCTCGGGCCCGGACGCGGCCTGGGCGACAACCGCCATGTCGTCCTCCATGGCCAGCAGTGCCGCCAGCGCGCCGCGGATGAGGTTCTCGTCGTCGGCGAGCAGAACCCGGATCACGGCTGCGCCTCGGCCGCGGTGGGTGCGGGTCGCGGTGCCGTGACCGGGCCCTCCGAGACATCGTCCGGGACGGCGAGCCGAACCTCCAGGACGAAGCAGCCCCCGGATTCCCGGGCCACGCTGAGAACGCCGCCCAGGCCGGCGAGCCGCTCGCCCAGACCGGCCAGGCCGCTGCCCGCCGTGGGCCCGGGCCCAGGCCCCGCGACAGGCCCTGGGCTCGGGGCCGCGCCGGGTCGCGGGGCGTGCTGGCTGGCGGTGCCCGGCGCGGCCGGCGGCACACCGTCGTTGGTGATCCGCAGTACCGCGGTGCGTGCGCGCCCGGGCCCGAGGCGCACATCGAGGTCGACGGTGCAGGTGGTGGCCGCGCTGTGCCGGATCACGTTGGTGGTGGCCTCGCGGACGACCCAGCCCAACGCGGTCTGCGCGGAGGGGGGCAACGCCCGGTCGAGGGTCTCCCGGCTGACACCTCCGGTGATCTGACAGGCCACCCCCGCCGAGCGCAACAGCGCCCGGGCGCCGGCGAGCTCCGCGCCCAGGTCGGCCCGGCGGTAGCCGTCGACAACCGCGCGCATCTCGCGCAGCGAGTCGTGGGCGACCTGGCGAACCTCCAGCATGCGTTCCGCCGCGGCAGCGTCTCCGTGCTCGGCCAGGCGTGCGGCGAGCTCGCTCTGGACGGCCATCAGCGACAGGTTCCGGCCCAGCACGTCGTGCAGGTCCCGGGCGAACCGCAGCCGCTCCTCGGCCACGGCGAGGCTGGTGTGGACCGCCCGGGACCGGTCTATCTCCCACACCACGCCGAGCATCCAGGTCGAGACCCGGTAGGTCAGCGCCACCAGCACAATCGGGTACGCGTAGTACCCGGCCGCCTGGAGCGGTGTGACTTCGGGGCCCACGTCGGCCGCCGGCGCCACGGCGTCCACCATGGCCTGGATCAGGGCGCAGCCGGCGGCCCCCACCACCACGCAGGCGAGCAGCGACGGTGTCCGCAGCAGTGGCGTGACCGCCGCGGTCGACGCGCCACCGGCGATCATCGTCACGATGAGCGTGACCGACATGCCACCGCCGCCGGGATCGGCGTCGAACCCGGGGATGGCGGTGCCCATCGCGGCCAGGACGACCGCGCCCGCGGCCACCCCGGCGATCAGCGGGGCCGCCGCCCGCCGCCCGCCCAGATGGGCCGCGAGCCCGGCGCGCAGCAGCACCACACAGGCCACGGCGTGCAGCGCGGACACGACGAGGAGCCCACCGGCGGCCAGCCCCCAGGCACCCGGCCGGGAGCTGATCGCCAGCAGCACCAGCCCCGGCTCGGTGGCGGAGAACAGGTACAGCGGCCACCGGGTGATGGCGTCCATGCGCTCGGCGCTGCCGCGCTCGCGCCACCAGCGCCACCACCCGGTCATGGAACCCACCGTGTCATGCCCCGCCCGCCGGGTGGGCCATCGGACACCCGACAGCCGGCGGCGGGCGAACCGGTCAACGGCGCGGCTCCCACCGGAACCACCGCCGCGCCGCCCAACCGGCGGCGACCACCCACGCCACCAGCACCAGGGCCGGCGGCACCGCCGCTTCGAACGAGCCGGTGAAGTCGACGGTGCGGCCGTCGCCCGCCGCGCCGGTCAGGCCGAGTCGCATCAGATCGACCACCGGGGTCAGCGGCAGCATCCGGGCGGCCAGCTCCCACGGCGCGGCCAGCGCGTCGAGCGGGACGAGCAGCCCGGACAGGACGAGCGGCACGACCAGCACCGGCATCGTCGTCACCTGGGCCATCTCGACGCTGCGGGTCACCGTGGTGCTGAACGCGGCCAGCGCGACGAAGACGGCCGTGCCAAGGACGATGGCGACCACCACGAGCAGCGGGTTCACCGGCGCGGCCAGATCGGACAGCGCCGCCGTGACCGCGGCCGCCACGAAGATCTGCGCCCAGGCCACCGCGACGGCCGGAGCCGCCGTCCCGGCCAGGATCTCGAGGTCACCGACCTCACCGGCGCGCAACCGTTTGAGCACCAGGTCCTCGCGCCGGGCCACCAGCGCGGTGACCAGGTTGTAGTACACGGCGGCCAGGAGCACGACCGCCGTGATCGCGGTGAGGGCGGCCGCCCCGGCACGGGTCGATCGGCCGCCCTCGACCGGGACCGACATGACCACCGGAATCAGGCTCACCGGTGTTCCGAGTGCGATGAGCAGCGCAACGGCGTTCCGGCGTAGCAGCACCATCTCGGCGCGGCCCAGCGACCTGACCCGACGCGCCGCACCGGAGCCGCTCGTCCCCGGGAGCGGGCGTGCCGGCGCGGCACCCTCGCTCGCTCCGCTCACGCCGCTCGCTCCGCCGCCGCATCCGGTCGGGCCTGGCGGCCGGGCTGGTCGACCTCGCCGGGGAGCGAACCGCCGGAACCGTCCACAGCGACCTCGGAACGGGCCACGGCGAGAAACGCCTCCTCGAGCGACGCCGACCGGGCATTGAGGTTGCGCAACCGCACCCCGTTCCGGTCGCCCCAGGCCAGCAGCATCGTGAGGGTCCGCTGGAGATCCGCGGTGGTCAGCAGGACCCCGCTTCCACAGCCGCCACCCCCGCCTCCGTCGCCGCTCCCACTCCCGTCGCTGTCACTGCCGCCTCCGTCGCCGCTCCCGCCCTTGCCCTTGCCTTTGCCCTTGCGGCCGCCGAACCACGCCTCGGTCAGGTGCAGCCGCGCGCCGGGGAACTCCGGCAGCTCGACGGGGAGTCCGGCGTCGAGCTCGAACGTGATACGGGCGGGTTGCGCCGCGACGACCTCGGCCGGTGTGCCCGTCCGCACGATCCGGCCCCGATGCATGATCGCCAGCTGGTCCGCCAGCGTCTCGGCCTCCTCGAGATAGTGGGTGGTGAGCAGCACGGTCGTTCCCGCCGTGACCAGGCCCTCGACCCCGTCCCAGGTCGCCCGGCGGCTCTGCGGATCCAGACCGGTCGTCGGCTCGTCGAGGAACAGCACCTCGGGCCGGCCGAGGACGGCCGCCGCGAAGTCGAGCCGGCGCCGCTCGCCGCCGGACAGCTGCCGGACGCGAATCCCCGCCCGATCGCGCATGCCGGCCAGCTCGAGTGCCTCGTCCACCGGGCGCGGCGATGTCAGCGTGCCGGCCCACGCCCTGATCGCCTCCGCGACTGTCAGGTCGGCGGGGAAAGCCCCGGACTGGAGCATGATCCCGATCCGGGGCCGCACCAGGCGCCTGTCCCGGAACGGGTCACGCCCGAGTACCCGGACGGTGCCGGCGCTCGGCCGGGCCAGGCCCTCGAGCACCTCCAGGAGGGAGGTCTTCCCCGCGCCGTTGGTGCCCAGCAGAGCGAACAGGCAGCCGCGAGGCACCACGAAGGCCACCCCCCGGACCGCGTCGTGGCCGCGCCGCCCCACCGGACCGTAGCGACGCCAGAGATTCCCGGCGGTGATGACGCCGGCGTTTTCGTCCACGTACTTGTTCATGACCTCGAGCATCCGTCACCATCCGTGTCACCGATGGTGACGGTGTCATCGGTTTCCGTGCGGCGCGCACGGCTCGCCCATGACAAATGTCAGCGTCGCCGATGCTCAGGCAGCGCTGTCGATGACGGCTACCGCCATCCGGCCGCCGTCCACGTCGAGGACCGTTCCGTGGATGAACGCCGCGTCGTCCGAGGCGAGGTAGACGGCCGCGGCCGCGATCGCGTCGGGATGACCGGAGCCGCCGGCGGGAGTACCCCGCATCATGGCCTCGGCCGGATGCTCGACGGCGGCGTCCAGGTCAGGGGTGCGGATAACGCCGGGCGAGACGGCGTTGACGCGCACACCCAGCGGTCCGAACTCGGCGGCCCAGGCCCGGGTGAGCGTCTCCAGCGCCCCTTTCGTGGAGCTGTAGAGCGAGCCCACCGGCAGGCCCAGCCGTGCGACCCAGGAACCGAGGTTGATGATCACGCCCTCGCCCGCGGCGACCATGGCGGGGGCCACGGCCTGGGTTAGGAAGAACGGAGCCTTGACGTTGACGGCGTAAACCCGGTCGAAGGTGCGATCGTCGGTGGTCAGCGTGGTGTTCGGGGGAAAGATGCCGGCGTTGTTGACGAGAATGTCGAGACGGCCGCCGAGGCGGCGGGTCGCCTCCTCGGCCAGCGTTCGACTGCGGGCCGGGGTCCCGTCGAGGTCGGCGTGAACGAAGTCCGCCCGGCCGCCGCTCTCCCGGATCGTGGAGATGACGGCCTCGCCACGGGCGCCGTCCCGACCGGAGACGACGACATGGGCCCCTTCGGCGGCGAACGCCACGGCGATGGCCCGGCCGATGTTGCTCGTGGAACCGGTGACGAGCGCGGTCCTGTTCTGGAGTCGTTGAGCCATGCCCGGGGAGGCTAGGCAGCAATTTTTGGACCCGCAAGTCCAGAATCGCCGAGACCCGTCGCGGGTATCAGGCGCCGCTGCCGTCCCCACAGAGACGCTCATGGGCGACCTGGTAGGCGCTACCGGTCGGATTGGACGGTCATGAACGAGAGTGATGGCGCGCTTCCGGGCGAGTCGATCCGTCCTGCTCTGACGCGCCTGTGCTCAAGAACTCAGGTCGACCGGATCAGCTGGCCCGTGCAGGCGGGACGTCTCGCATCTCGGATCCGCTATTGGTTCCGTCGACGATGAAGCGGGTGGCCGTGGTCGGGCCGATGCCCCGGGAGCCGTCCGTGCGCCACCGCGGTGGTGGGCGCCAAGCCCGGATCCACAGGGATCCTCCCGGTGCAGGTCCGCTTCGCGACAGAACGATGTCACTAATGTAGACGTTGCGGTGAACCCGGCCGAGGTCAGGGTTCGGGAGCAAACCCAGGCCGTCGCTTCTGGCGGAAGTGATCAGCCCTGGTTGGAGCCCGGGCCGGCGGAGCCGGGAAGGTGATCGTCGTGGATCGCGTCCACCAGCAGGCCGATGGCCCAGGCGATGGCCTGGGTCGCCTGATCGCCGTCGAGGTTCCACATCGTGGTCAGCCGCTCGTAGGACGGAATGTGCCACAGGACGTCCAGCACGCCGGTGGCCATCACGCGTTGGGCCTCGGGCCAGTCGGCCGTGTGTTGAGCGACGGCGGCGACAAGCGCCTCGCGGCGGCGCTGGTCCTTGGGTATCGACGCCGCCTGCGCGGGGTTCGTGGGGGTCCACCGTGGAACCGCGTAGGACGACAGCGTCGCGAAGGCGCGTGCGGTGACCTCGGGGAGGCGATCGAGGTCGAGGCCCTCGTAGCTCACACCCGCCTCGTCCTCGAGGCGGCGCAGGACGGCGTCGTGGAGATCAGCCTCGGTGGGGAAGTGCCGGTAGACCGTGCGTTCACCGACGCCGGCCCGCTCGGCGACCGCACGGAACGTCAGATCACGCCAGTCCCACGCGGGGAAGCTGTGGACCAGGGCCGAGCCGGCGTCGACGATCCGCTCGCGCGTCTGGGCCGCCAGCTCCCGCCGGCGCGGGCTGTCGTAGCGCCGGCGAGGCGGTGTCGCCGCGCTTCGGTCTGGGCTGGGTGTTGCCGCGGCGCTCATATTGGTGACATCCTACTGCCGCGAAGGCGGCTCGAGTTAAGGGGGAGTGGCTGTGGATCTTGGCTTGGTCGGTGCCACTGTGGTGATACAGGGTGGCGCGCACAGTGTGGGTCTGGCCACCGCAACGCGGCCCTGATCCCCATGGGCCCCGCCGATTCCAGGGCGACGGCCGTCATCCGCGGCCATACAGGCCCACTACCCCTCCGCCGTCAATCACGTCAGAGTTCCACGCCGTTCGGCATGCCAACAATCACAGCTGAGAATGCGCGAAGGGAAAATGCGGATGACCTTGTTCGACGCATTCAGGTACGACGGCAGGCGCGTGCTCGTGGTCGGGGGTGCCACCGGAATCACCGAGTCGTTCCCGAACGCCACGGCGACCGTCAAGTTCCTCCTCAGCATCTAGGCCGAGCGACCTGAGTAGGCTCGCGCCCGGCCCCGGGCGATCGTGCTCTCCCATGTCGGGTCAATCGGTGTGTTTGAATCCTCCCCGGTGGATCTCCCGAGTCACCTGCTCCCGACAGTTTCTCTCGACGAGGTGAAAATGCGCTTCATCTACCATTACCCCGAGACCAACGGCACCGACCGCGACATGCTCGACGCCGGCGCGCTGGCCGAGGTCGCGGCAGCAGCCGAGCGGGCGGGATTCTACGGATTCTGCCTCAGCGAGCACCCGGCCCCGAGTGCCCGATGGCTGGCCTCCGGCGGGCACCAGAGCCTCGATCCGTTCGTCGCGCTCGGCCATGTCGCCGCCGCGACCCAGCGGTTGCGGCTGCACACGAACCTTTCCGTCGCGCCCTACCGGAACCCGTTCCTGCTCGCCAAGGCGGCGGCGACCGTCGACAAGCTCTCCGGTGGACGGATCGTGCTCGGGCTCGGCACCGGGTACATGAAGACCGAGTTCTTCGCGCTCGGAGTCGACATGGACGAGCGCAACACGCTGTTCGACGAGATCCTTGACGTGCTGCCGATGCACTGGAGCGGTGAGCCGTTCAGTTACAAGGGCCTGCACTTCGACGCCCGGAACGTCATCGCCCGGCCCCGACCGGTGCAGGACCCGATTCCCATCTGGATCGGCGGTAACTCGAAGCTGAGCCGGCGCCGCATCGCGCAGCGGGCGCAGGGCTGGATGCCGCTGGTGGGCCCGCCGGAGCTCAGCGCGGCGGTGCGGACGACCTCCATCGGTTCGCTGGGGGAGCTGGCTGTCATGATCAACGAGATCCGGGACGCCGCCGCGGCCGCCGGGCGGTCGGACACGATCGATGTGCAGTACTCCTACAAGGACCGCTCCATCGCGACGCCGACCGTCGAGCCCGACCGCCACCGTGAGGCGATCGCCGAGATCGAGAAGGCCGGGGTGACCGCCGTGGTGGTGTCGAGCCCATCGGTGTCGTCCGCGGCCACGCTCGAGTTCCTCGAGGCGTTCGGCGCGACCTACCTGTCCTGACCGCGCCTGTCCTGACCGCGTCTGGCGAACGGGCCCGTATCGCGCGAGTCAGCGCTTGACGAGTAGATGCGGCGGGGGAGGGCCGAAACGCCCGCGGACGAAGTCCAGGAGCCCGCGGACACGTCCTTCGAGGTTCCAGTAGGGGCCGCGCCGGGCCGGGACGACCGCGCCCGAGGCGAGATGCCACAGTGCGATGCAGAACCGGATGAACGCGTGGTAGCGGCCGGAGTGGTCCCGCACGAGCAGCAGGGTGTTGCGGAGCTGCAGGTAGTCGATCGCCGCGGCGGTGGAGCCGATGTTCGGGTTCTTGACCATCGCGCCCCGCACGAGTCCGGACTCCCAGCCGGCGGACCTCGCCCGCAGCGCGAGGTCCGCCTCCTCGCAGTACGCGAAGTAGCGTTCGTCGAAGATCCCGATCTCGTCGAGGCAGGCACGGCGGGCGAACATCAGCGTGCCGTGCGGGTGCCCGGCGGGCTCCCAGCCCTCGTCCACGCTCGCGGGCATGAGGATCCCGCCGAAGTAGGGGTCGATGACCGGCGTCGCTCCGTCGCCGACGTCCGCACAGGCCAGACCCGCTCGCGGCTGCTGCGCCAGCACGCCCAGCATGTGACTCAGGCAGGTGGGCTCGGGCAGCGCGTCGTGCGGCGCGAGCACCACCCACTCTCCCGCGTCCGCGTCGGCGAGGAACGCACGGTAGCCGACGTTGGCCGCCGGTCCGAACCCCAGGTTGCTGCCAGCGAGCACCACCGTGACATCGGCGGCCTCGACCGGCGGCATGACCGCCGATCCGTTGTCGACGATCGTGATCGAGACGGGAACGTCCTGCGCGCGGAACGCGTCGATGGTGTCGACGAGTCGCTTCGGCTGGTCACGGTGAACGATTACGACCGAAAGAGGCTGCACAAACCCAGTGCTACATCAGATCAGTGGGCCAGCGTGCGAAATAGGGTGAAGCCGGGCCATGACGGACCGGCTGTGCCGGATTGCCCGCGGCCGGTCAGCGTTCCATCAGGTGATCCGCTCGGCACCGGGACGCGGGGACACGGGAACGCCGGGCCGCGAGCACGGCCGGCAACCCGACCGCGCTGTCACCCGATCAACGATCGACGATCCCAACCCGCGCGCGCCGTGCGCCGCGCCTTCAACCACTCGTGCCGTGGGACGGAAAACGTCCACCGAGAACTGTCTCCGTGGCGGCGAACGCGCGCCGCGCCATCTCGGCTGGCCCCAGGCCCGCGAGCGAGGCGGAGTACACCTCTGTCGCCACGACGGGATCGGCTCCGGTCGCGACGAGAACATCCAGGACAGCCTCGATGTCGGCGTCGCCGTCCCCGGGCAGCAGGCGGGCGGTGATCGTCTCCGTCCTCAGGTCGTCGGCCGGCCGCGCAGGCGCGTCACACAGCTGAAGGACATGGATCCGCTCCGCCGGCACGTCACGCAGGGTGTCGTAATCGGGCCCACCAGGCTGGCGGAACCAATGCCACATGTCGACTACCAGGCCGAGGTTGTCGCGGTCCACCGCATCCAGGAGCCGCATCACCGCCCTGATGTTCGGCACCACCGACCACGGCAGGAACTCGAAACTGATCCGCAGACCCCGCTCCGCCGCGAGATCGCACAGGTACGCCAGCCGCTCCGCCACGCCGGCGATCGACGGTACCTCGGCCTCCAGCGTCGTCGCGATAACCGTCGGGGAGCCGGCCCACTGCGCGATGTCGAGAAGTGGTCGGGCCTGCTCGGCTATCTCCTGTCGGTCGGCGGTGACCCATTCCATCAGAACCTCGACAGTGGGGATCGCCAGCCCCCTGTCCCGGTGGTAACCGAAGAACTCCTCCGGAGTCATACCGTCAGCGACGGCGCCAGCGAGGTGCGAACTCGTCAGCTGCGCCCCGTCGAACCCCGCGTCCGCGACGGCGTCGACGAGTGTCCGGACGTCGGCAGCGTCGACCGGATGGCCGAGCGGTAGAAGAGTCGGAGCCGAAATGGCCCTCATCGGACGAACCTCTCATCGGGAAGAATGCTGCGGCGCGCGAGTCCAGGCTAGATCTCTGACGCCTACGTCATGTGTGAGTTGTGGCGATGTTGTGTTGTTGGGGGCGGCCCCGTTGCGGGCGCCGAGTCGGCGCTGTGCGGTCCCTGGTCTTCGCGGTCTCCATCGGCAAGATAGGTTATTCCAGTCAAAATGGACATCTGCTTACCCAGGTGAACCTGAGTCGCGCTTTCGTTACGTAGGGAATCCCAGATCGGCGAAGGTGGCGAAGGCCGCCGTATGGCACCTTCCCCGACTATCGGGGTGAAGTCGTGGACGGCATTCATTCCTTGGTGACCAAAGGGGCGCGCGTGACAATCATAGGAGACGACGTTGAGATCGTTCTCAATTATGGTCAGCCGGTCAGCTGGTTCGTTCCGGCCAGGGTGACCAGCCAGCAGATCCAGGACCGTGAGCACACGAACATGTTTCTGGCGGAGCTTCTGCCGAGGTATCCCGCCGGGCCGCCCGCGAACCTCATCAACCCGTCGATCGCGGCGATCAACGCCCATCCGCGTATCACGCCCAGCGTCGTCCGGATCGAGATCAGTAATGAGGAAGCCGCCCTGGCCATCCCCAACACGGCTCCGGCCGCCGCGCCGGTCGCGGCAGTGGCCGCAGGAGCACCGGCGGGAGCGCGGCGGGCGGCCCTGCGGGCACGGATGCAAGCCCGGCGCGGCGCGTACACCTGGAGAGAAGGCCGCAGTGTGGCCTTCAACGCATGGATCAACGGCGCGGCGCCACTGGCGAATCCCATCGGCGACAACGCGACCATCAACTGCTGGGAGGCGGTACTGGTAGCCGCGGCAGAAGCCGGTCTGGTCACGGTCGCCCAACTGACCCACGCGTACGGAGCCGTGGACCCCGACACCGCCGTGTACAACCTGTTGACGGCAGGCGGCGTGCAGCAGATCAACTGCGCGAATGCCGCCCCCGCGAACAACATCCAGGCCGGCGACGTCATCATGGTCGAACACGCGGGTCAGCCGCTGCACCATGTCATGGTGGTTCTGACCGCCGACCCGGCGAATTTCCTGCAGATCGAGGTGCTGTCGCTGTGGGGCACCCTCGGCGGCTTCGTTCTCGGCCGGGGGGAGCTGAACTTCCTGCTCCTCCCCACGACGGTGTTCCGTTATTCGACGCTGTAGCGCCGGATCCGCGTGCCGCGCCTGCCACGATCCGCCCGCTGCGAGGACGTGCCGGAACGGGTCGATCCCGCTCCGGCAGTCCGCGATGACCGGCAGAACCGCCACTCGGCTCAGGCGCGACGGGGCCTGATGTCGAGCCAGACGAGCCGGTGGTCGGAGCTGGGGAACGGGTACTTCCCGGTCAGCCGCGAGAGCGGATCGGCGGTCTCCGGCCAGAACACGCCCGCTCCCGCCGGGGCCAGATCGCGGGAGGGCAGCACGTAGTCGACCCGCAGGTTGCCCGGCGCGGTGTCGGCGAAGTCGGCCGTGTCGTGGGCCGGGTCGCCACGGTGCGTGGCGTTGGCGCCGCCCTGCAGTACCGCCGCCTCGGCGGCGCCCGCGCTCGACGGGATGACCGAGGCGTTCACCTGGCGGCTCTGGAGCAGCTGGTTGGCGGCCGAGGAGACGCTGTCGCCATCGACTGGGTCGGCGTTCATGTCACCGGCGATGACGAACCGCGAGCCCGGCCGCAGCCCGCCGCGCCTGCTCTGGTCGTCGTAGATGTAGGAACCGCCGCCCGGCCGGACGTAGTCGGCCCAGAAGCGGATCTCGTCGTGATTGCGCCGCCCGTTTCGGTCCTCCGTCCCGTCGAAGGTCGGCGGTGTCGGGTGGCTCACCAGCAGGTGAACCGTGTCCCGCCCGACCTGGACCGGCACGTCCCAGTGGCTTTTCGACGAAAGCCGGACGGCCGCCAGCTCCTTCGGCGAGTACCAGTCCGCGGGCGCCGCCGTCGCCGGGTCGTCCGGCAGCAGTGCGCCCGGCATGTCCTTCCAGCGGAAGTCCCGGAAGGTCCGGACCTGCCGGACGTCGATCGGGAACCGGGAGTAGACGACCAGACCGTACTGCCCGGGGAAGGCTCCGAAACCCAGCGCGTCGTCGCCGTAGCCCGGCGCTCCGGGGACGGTGACCACCTGGCCGTCGTTGTTGAGGTCGAAACCGGAGGCGATTCCGGTGTTGCTCGGCGCGATGTACCGGAAGGGATACCTGACCGGCTGAGCGCCTTCCTGACTCCTGGCCAGGTAGTTGTCCGCGAACAGCTTTACGGCCAGCGGGTCGTGGTCGAACTCGTTGATCAGAAGTACGTCGGGGTGGGCCCGCTGGATGATCTGGGCGACTGTCTGCGCCTGGACGTCATCGGGTGTTGACAGGTCCGTCCGCAGCTCTCCCGCCGTGGCTCGGTTGAGCGAGGCATTGAAGGTGGCGAAACGCACCGTCGAACCACCCGATCGCTCGTCGGCCCCGGCAACGGTGTTGGTCTCCGGGGACGAAGCGGCGTGCGCGGCGGTGGCCATCCCGGTGAGCACGAGTGCTCCGGCTGCGGCGACGGCCGCGGCACGAGTGATTCTTCGATGGTGTCGGGCCATTGATCCATCTCCGTACGTTCCGGTTGTGGTACACGGCATCGTGGACCGGTCGCCAACGAGAACTGCCCCGTTCGTAACCCGTCGTCACGCAGTGTAGGAAGCCAGGGCGTACGGAGAACTACAGGCAATTGAAGTCTTCGGCACGCTCCGTGTACAGGTGTCTTTCGACACGGAAAACTCTCGACGAGCCATACGGTTAACCGAGGTGCTATTTCCGGGCACCGGCGGGTGGTCGGATTGCTGTCGCGGTTGTGGCGCGACCGCAACACGGTGGCGGCACGAGCAGGCCGGAGATGACGATACGGAGTATGCGTCGGGCGCGCCGATGATCCGTCCAATGCCCGCCCGTGGCGGGTACCCGCGGTCAGCCGGGATGCGTTCATGGAGCAGACCCATGGAGGACACCGCTGGGGCCCGTCGATGTTCCGCGAGTTCGGCAGAGTGGAATCGACCGGAGGAGGAGTCGTGGGACGCTCCCGTGACCGGCGAGGCGCGGACCCGGCGGATCCTCGTGTACCGGCTCAGCTCCACCGGTTGGTACGAGCTGAGCAGGCAGCTCGGCTACCAGGTCGAACCCGGGCAGCGGATCTCCGAGGTCGCCGCCTACGGCGAGGACGGGCTCCTCGTCCTGGAGGCCTCGTTCACCGCCGGTGTGGGTAACCGGAACGCCCTGTACTCGGTGCCGGCCGCCGGCCGTGGCGCGGACGTCACCACCGTGCCCGACCTTCGGCGCTCCCGGAGCGTGCGCTGGTGGGTAAGCGGCTCGTCGCGGACCTCACCGCCTGCCCCACCCTGGGCACCCAGGTCAACCCGCTGTTGGACAACTACGAAGCACTCGCGATCGACCCCCGGGGGCCCGGGCGCGGCACGGCGATCGTCAACGTGCTCAGCGACGACAACTTCGGTGCCACCCAGGTGACCCGCGTGCTCCGGGTCGCGGTGCGGCTGCCCTGACCCCGGCGACGAATGTCGTCGGACGTCGCACGCCCTATCCGATCATTCTCGCCCGAAGCCGGTCGCCGAGGTCGAGACGGCGCGGTACCCGCATGAGCTCGGCCGGCGTGACGACCACCCCGAACGCGCGGAGCCGTTCCGCGAGCAGGTCCCAGTCCTGCGCCCCGCCGCTGTCCTCGACCGCCGCGAGGTCCGGCGGCAGCGGGTGGTCAACGTCGGCCCAGTCCGGCAGCAGGACCATGTACACCGTGCGCTCGATCTCTTCGATCGTCAGCTCGGACAGGCGCTCGTCGGGGGTCCTGCCCCTGCCTGACATGCCCCAGCCCCGGTCATCCAGGAGGGTGACCTCACGGCCGTCCGAGAGCTCGGCGAACTCGTGCACCGTGAAAGAAAGCCCACTGTAGGCGTCGATGTGGCCATCCGGACGCCGGAGGAGAGAAGCCACCGGGCCGGCCGAATCGAGTTCGCACCACATGCGGATTCCCACGGCGACGAGGCTCACTGGATCATCATGGCAGGATCTGTCGCTGTCGGCGTCGCTGACGGCACCCACCAGTCGAGGGCAACCATGGACCGGGCGGGATTCCTGAACTGATTGTGGGGCCCACGCCGTCCGCTGCCAGACTCTGCGACCACGATTTGTTACTCGGCGCGCCGGGCACTGACTGACAGGTAAGGGCGGACCACGGGACGGCTGTCAGGAAGCCGGGGCGCCTGCGATCGCCAGCGCGCAGCCCACGATGTACAGCGCCACGAAGATGGCTGGTAGTACCTGCTCCACCTCGAGCATCGACGCCGGAGCCAGGGTAGAAGGGAGACGCCTCGACCCGGCCAACGAGCCCGCCTTACTAGGATCGAACGCGCTACGTCACTTCCGCTTCTCGTGAGGCCCGGGCCGGGTGCGGAGGTGACCCGTCCTGATCCAGAGGGGGAGCGTTGCCTGACAGTAAGAGTCGGCATGGCATACCAGACTCGACGCCGCTGAAGGTGCGTGACGAGGCACACATCTCGACCTGGATCGAGTCTGGGATCGACATCTCGGTGCCCAGCATCGCCCGGGTCTATGACGCGTTGCTTGACGGCAAGGACAACTTCCCTGCTGATCGCGTCGTCCACGACCAGCTCATCCAGGTGATTCCGGATGGCAAGACGTCCGCGCAGTACAACCGGCAGATGCTCCGGCGTGGCGTCGAGTTCATGGTGGAGCAGGGTGTCAGCCAGTTCATCGACCTGGGGTCCGGTCTTCCGACCGCGGAGAACACCCATCAGGTCGCCCAGCGAATCGCACCCGATTCGAAGGTAGCCTACGTCGACATCGATCCAATCGTGCTGGCGCACGGCCGGGCGTTGCTGGCAGAGAACGACAACACCACGGTCGTCACCGCGGACTTCCGACGTCCCGACGAGATTCTGAGCAACCCGGACGTGGCTGCTCTGATCGATCTGTCGAAGCCGGTCGGGCTTCTGATGCTCGCGGTCGTTCACCACGTCCACGACGACGAGGACCCGGCCGGCCTGGTCCGCGCATACGTCGATCGGATGGCGTCGGGCAGCTACCTGTTCCTGACCCACTTCGTCGACCACGGAGCGGAGACCGCGCCCATCGAGCAGGTGCTTCTCAACGAACTGACCAGGGGGCGCTTCCGCTCGGTCGACGAGATCACCTCCTACTTCGACGGACTGAACCTCGTCGAGCCAGGCGTGGTCTACAACCCGCTGTGGCGGCCCGCCGTACCGGTCGTCGAGCCGTACCCACTGGCTGTCAGGCTGGTGGCGGGCGGTATCGGACGCAAGCCGTAGACCCTGTCACCCTGTGATCCGCCTGGAGTCATATCGTGACCTGGCTGCCGGCACGCAGCGCCACGACGGCGCCGACGAGCACGACCAGGGCGGCTGTCGCCACCGGCGTCCAGCGCAGGCCCGCGGCGAATCCCGGCACCAGCGTCTGGGTGCGCTGGAGCAGCGGGATGAGTGTGCGGTCGAGCAGGAACCCGACGCCGACCAGCGTCGCCGCCATTCCCACGCCGTAGGCGAGAACCAGCAGGACCCCGAACCACGCCCGCCCCAGTGCGACCGCTCCAAGCAGCACGACGACGGCCGACGGCGTCGGCACCATGCCGCCGACGAGTCCCGCGGCGAGCAGGCCGCGTAGCCTCGGCTGATCGGTGACGGGCGGGTGCACGTGCCAGCGCCCGCCATGCGAGTGACCGTGCTGGTGCGCATGACCATGACCATGACCATGACCGTGCGAAGGGCCGTGGTCGTGGTGTCCATGGCTGTGAACGCCGCTGCCGTGGTGGTGGTGATGGCTGTCGTCGCGGTGAGGACGGGCGTGGCTGTGTCCACGGTCGTGTTCATGGCGGTGGTTATTCGAGTGGTCGTGGCCCGCGGTCAGTAGGTCGCGATACGGCGACATGATCAGCCTTGACCGCAGCAGACTGGTACCGAGACCGATCATCAGCAGCCCGCTCGCGACACCGAGCCACGGATAGATCTTCTCCGGAGCGAAGCCGCTCGACGCCGACAGCACGACCGCGAGGGCGAGAACGCCGAGGGTGTGGGTGAGGGTGACCGCTCCGGCGGTGGCGGCGAGTTGCCGTCCTGTCGCCGAGCCGCCGACGATCCGGGCCGCCATCACCGTCTTGCCGTGCCCGGGGGCGAACGCGTGCGCTGTCCCCAACACGACCGCGGCGAGCAGTGCGAGCACGCCCAGGCCGAGTGAGAAGGAGTCCCGCTCGACCAGGCCGTTCACCCAACCGGCGAGGCCGCCGGCCGCCTGCCGGGCCTCGTCTGACGCACCGCTACCAGGCGTTCCAGTGCCGATGGCGCCCGCCTGCGACAACGGGTCGGCCGCGGCGGGTCCGCCCGGACGAACGGTCAGCGTCGCGCGAGTGACGTCGGAACCGCCGCCCAGTGGGTCGTCGGGGTACCGGGTCAACAGGTTCGTCGGTGAGCGGGACGGTACGCCCGAGGAGACCACCGTGGTGCCGTCCCCGACCGCGACCGTCTCCCGCCAGCCGACCCGGTCGGCGTACGCGGCCAGCGTGTACCGAATCGTCGTGGTCGTGGTCGTGGTCGTGTCCGCTGCCCCGGCGGTCTCGGCGGAGTATCGGCAGACCAGCCGCATCGTCGACAGCCCGCCGTCGCCCGGTGGGAACGACAGCGAGCCGCCGATCGGGACGAGCGGGCGGGCCCGGCCGTCGACCGCCAGCGTCGCCCGTCCGGCCGTGCGGGCGCACTCCGCTTCCCGCCAGCGGGCGGCTCCCAGCGCGTCGACGTCCGGCCGGACCTGCGCCGCCGGTATCTCGGCGAAGTCGGCGACCACGTCGACGAGAACCTCCTCGATGCCCACCCGCAGCACGCTCGCGCTGTTGACGGTGAAACTCCCGAGGGGATGTGCCGACGCGGATCCGCCCGCCGTCAGGACGAACGCGGCCACCGTCACGGCCAGGACGGCTGCCCGACGCAGCGAGGTCACCGGGCACTCGCGTCGAGGGACGCGAGAAGGGCCTGTGCCCGGGGCGCGTGCAACGGTGAGAAGTGCGGGTCGGTGTCCAGCGCCGCCCGGAGGTCCGCGACCGCGGCGTCGGTCCGGCCGAGTGCGGCGTGCACGACGCCCCGGTGGTAGGAGAACAGTGCTCGGCGGGTGCCGAGGCCGAGCGCCGACTCGGCGGACGGCAGCGCCTCGTCGTCTCTGCCGAGCTGGTGCAGCACCCAGGCGCGAGCGTCGTCCACGAAGACCCCGGCCCGGTGCGGTTCGCCGCCCGGCGCCGGGGACAGCGCGGCCAGCGCGGCGGCGGGGTCGCCGTGGTCCGCCTCGAACAGCGCCAGCTCGACGTCGACCTCGACTCCCTGCGCGCGCATCAGCTCCGCGGTGGAACGCACCAGGGAGTACTGCCGCTTCGCCTCGTCGGGCCGGCCCAACGATTCGAGCAGTTCTCCGTACTCGGCGACGATCCACGGCTGTGGGCTCCGAGTGGCCGCGACGGCGTAGTCCGCCAGGGCCGCCTCGCTCTCGCCCCGGGCGGCGGCCACGCGGGCACGACCGACGAGCAGCGACACCGATGACGGGTCGCTCGCCTGCCCGCGCCGGTAGGCCTCGTCCGCCCCGACGAGGTCGCCCGAGTGCCGCGCCAGTTCGCCGAGATGGAAGTAGGCGAACGCGGCATCGGCTGCCGACGTCGCGTCGTCTGCTACCCGCCGCAGCATCGCGGCCGCCTGGTCGATCTCGCCGCGCAGCTCGAACGCGTAGGCGACCCGGGCCAGCGACGCGACGTCGGGACGCAGGTCGACCGCGGTCTGCGCCGCCTGCCACGCTTCGGGATAGCGCCCGAGTTCGACGAGCGCGTCGAAGCGCACCCCGTGCGCGGTCGCGTTGAACGGGTTGACGGCGACCGCGGCATTCGCGGCGCGCAGCGCACCGGGGAAGTCGTGACGTGCGGCGGCGAGCGCCGCCTGCCCGGCGAGGGCGGCGTCGTTGTCCACCGGACGCAGTTCCAGCGAGCGGGCGAACGCCCCGTCGGCCCGTGGGTAGGACGTCGGATCACCGGTCACTCTGGCCTGCTCGACGTAGGCGAGGCCGAGCTCGGCCCAGGCCGGCCAGTCCCCCGGCACCTGGTCGAGCCGGTCACGCAGACTCGCGACGGGTGCGGCCGCCGCCCTGCCCGCGGAGGACCACGCCTCGTCCACGGCCGCCGCTCCGGTCGGCGTCGGCGCGACACCGTGGCCCGAGTCATCCCGGACGAGCGGCGGGCCGACCATGGCCAGCACAGCCGCGCCTGTCAGGCCGGCCGCGCAGACCAGGCCGGCGAGCACCCGCGCTCGACTCGCCCCGCCGCCCAGTCGCCGCTTCATGCGTGTCCTCCCCGCTTCCGTCCCGCCGGTCGTTCGCCAGCGATTCGGATCCGCGGCGGTCGCGGACTGCACCTGGGACGCAGAAATGATGTCAGGTAGCCGACACGATCCGTGCTCCTCTCATCACCGAACCACGGACGTTCACCGGACAGGCGCATCCGTCCGGTCCGTCGATCCGTGAGGGAGAACCATGAGCCGACTGACATCCGCACGCGACGGCACGCCCGGCCGCCGACGGCGGGGACGGCTGCCCCGACGGCGCGCTCTGGCTGGCGCGACCGCCCTGCTCTTCGGTGCGACGGGCGCCGCGGTGACCCTCGCACCGACGGCCGCTGACGCGTCCAGCCACCGGGAGGCCCCGCTGATCAGCAGCGACCCGACGGTCGACAACACCGACACCTACGCCTTCGTCAGCCCGGACGACCCGGATTCGGTGACGCTCGTCGCCAACTGGCTGCCCTTCCAGGAACCTGCCGGCGGACCGAACTTCTACCCGTTCGCGACCGACGCCCAGTACGACATCAATGTCGACAGCAACGGCGACGCGAAGCCCGACATCACCTACCGCTGGACGTTCGCCAGCACCTATCAGAACCAGAACACGTTCCTCTACAACACCGGGCCTGTCACCTCGCTCGACGACCCGGACCTGAATTTCCGGCAGACCTACAAGCTGGAGCGGATAGCCGGTGGCAAGACCACCGTGCTGGCGGACAAGGTGCCCGTCGCGCCCTCGTTCGTGGGCGACGCGTCCATGCCGGACTACCTGGCGCTGCGCACGGCGTCCCTGAAGGAACTGCCCGGCGGCGCCAAGACGTTCGCCGGACAGGCCGACGACCCGTTCTTCCTCGACCTGAGGGTGTTCGACCTGCTCTATGGCGGTGACCTGTCCGAGGTCGGGCAGGACAGCCTCGCCGGGTTCAACGTGAACTCGGTCGTGCTGCAGGTCCCCAAGACCGAGCTGGCTCTCAAGGGCGACCCGGCGCGCAACCCGGTGATCGGGGTGTGGAGCAGCACCCAGCGGCGCAGCGCCTCGATCTACGGGCCGACCGACGGCTCCGGCATGCGGATGTCCTTCGGTAACTGGTCGCAGGTCTCGCGCCTCGGCTCGCCGCTCGTCAACGAGGTGGTCGTGCCGGTCGGCCAGAAGGACCGGTTCAACGCCTCCACTCCCGCCCGGGACGCCCAGTTCCTGAACTTCGTCACCAAGCCCGAACTGCCGAAGCTGATCGAGGCGATCTACAAGATCCCCGCGCCGGCGACACCGCGCAACGACCTCGTCGCGGTGTACCTGACCGGTGTGAACAAGGCCAACCTCGGTGTCGACCTGAACGCACACGCGCTCAACGCCGACGTCGACCCGGCGAAGATCGCGCCCTCCGAGCAGCTTCGGCTGAACATGTCGATCCCGCCGACCGCGGAACCGAACCGGCTCGGCGTCCTCGGGGGCGACACCGGCGGGTACCCGAACGGCCGACGGCTGGGCGATGACGTCGTCGACATCTCGCTCCAGGCTGTCGAAGGCGCCCTGCTGCCCAACCCGCCGGCGGCGGTCACCGGCCTCGGTGACGGCGTCGACGGGCCCGACGTGCGGTTCCGCGGATGGTTCCCGTACGTCGGCCTGCCCACCTCGGGTTCGAGCTGACAGGGCGGCACGACCATGACCAGACTCCGGCGAGCCGCCTCGGCCGCCATTACGGTCGCCGTCATTGTCGGCGTGGCGGCCTCCTGCGGCGGGGAGGGACCTCCGCCACTGCCCGAAGCCGGGTCGTTCGCCCCCGGTGCCTGCCAGACGATGGCCCCGGACCTGATAGCGACCCTGCGGCTGACCCAGGCGGACCCCGGCGCACCGGACGAGATCAAGGCGCTCGCCCGCGACCTCACACCGCCCCAGGAGAAGCTCTACGGCCGGATCGGTACGGCCGGGGAGTACGCCGGCGACCTCGAACGGGTCACCACGGCCGTCGGCTTCCTCCGGCTGCGGGTCGATTCCGGGACCTACGACCCCGCTCTGCTGACGGAGGTGAGGACCACCGCCCGGATGCTGGCGGACCGCTGCACCTGACCGCAGGCGCCCGGCCGCCGTCTACCGGGCCCCTGCCGATCTGAGCGGACCGGCTCGGCCGGCCGAGCCGGTCCGCTCCCGCCCGACCAGCGAGCCGAGGAGCATCGCTGTGGCGACTCCGGTCTGACCGATCCACGACGTTCCCGCCTGGTGGTGGTTCCACGCCGGGCACACAGCTGAGACGAGGAGGAAGCCGGCGCTGCCGTACACGGCGAGGGTGAAGCCCCATCGGTGGTCGGCCAGCAGGGCGACGAACGCGGCTGCCAGGAGGACGAGGGCGCCGGCGCTGACGACGTCCACCCACGGCGGTTGCGTCGGTGGTCGTGCCTCGCGGGGCGGCTGGATCGCCGCGACGGTCACGAACCCTGCGAGCAGCGCCGCGGCCCACAGCCGCCGCCAGCCGACGACGGGGGTGGCCGGTGCGGCGACCGCCTCTGTCGGCCGCGGCGGCCCGTCGACCTTCGCGGGCGGGTCGGACCGGACGATGACCGGACCTCGTCCGCGGGCAGGACGCGGGTCGTGGCGCGGACGCTCGGGACGAATCCGTTGGACCTGTGATGCTGACATGTCCCCACGGTGCGGCCCACGTGTTGTGTGGCCGCGTCGCATGGCTGGAGCCAGTGTTGAGAGCCCGCGGTCCACGGTCCGTGCGAACCGACAGCTGACGACCTCGATCCGTCCTCGACCGTGCCGGCGGCCCCACCCAGGCCCCGCCCGACCGGACGTAACAGAGCCACTCGAAGCGGCCGTCTGATCGCCGGCCGCCGGGTCCTCTGGCGTATGCCGAATCCTCCGAATGAAGCAGCGCCGGTTCGGGCGGTAGTGATGTCAGTCGGGAGAGGTGTTTGACCGTGCGGACGGTATTCGATGGGGACGTGTACGTTCACTGCCGCCAGATATATGTCCAGAGCGGTCCGGATGTCGCCGGCCCGGAGTCGGCCTTTCCCGGTCAGGTGAACGGGTTGTGCGGCGCCGCGTTGCCGGGCTGGCTTCACCTGGTTACCGGCCTGCATGCCGGCCGGGTCGGGTTCACCGTGCAGGTTCATGAATCCGTGACTGAGTTGGCCGGTGACTGAGTTGGCCGGTGACTGGGAGGAGGCGGTCGAGGCCTCGTTCACGCCCGGCTCGCCCTCGACAGAGCTGGTGAGTGGGCTGGCGAGGCACATTGGCCGTTGGGGCTGGGGGAGGTGGGCTACCGCGTGCGCTACTGCGAGTGGGGGATGGACGCGGCGCGCGCGGCCGACACCCGGCGCGGCCCGCGCACACCACCGGGCTGTTGACGATCTGTGCATCGCTTCCGTGTCTGGGGCCCCGGGCCTTCCACCTTCACGCCGGGCGCCGCTACCTCGGTGTATTCCGGGCCGCGTCCGCGTTCCGTCGTCCCCGGCTTCGTCCCGTCGGTGGCCGTAGCCCCGCGACCACCACGCACCAACCCTGTCCGGCGACCGGTGGGCCGGGTGGAGGCGGCGCCGAATCCACTAAGCGTCCAGTTGTCATCAAGAGAGTCGACCTAGTGTGATCAAAGGCAGGTGCATGCGGTCGGGCACGGCTGTTGTGGGTTCGTCCAGCCATGGCTCTGGAGGCGAGGTCTCACCATCAGGAAGCCCGTGGTCTTCATCCACTGCCTGTGGATACATGCCGTTTCCGCCGCTCATCGTCGAGGGCAAGGCCCAATACCGTGCCCGCCAGGGTCCGTCAGGGCGGTTCGCCGGCTCTATCCGCGGTTGGCGCCAGCTCGCTGACGAGGCCCTAACCTGGCTCGCCCATCGAGGCCTGTGACGCCCGTCCCGCGCGCGGCAGGTTGCCGCCTGTGCCCGTACTGCGACCAGAGGTCGCGCAGAATGTCCAGGGAGCAGCAATGTTCGAGCGACTGGGACGGGCGATGTTCCGTCGGCGGCGATGGGTCATCAGCCTGGCCGTGGCCTTCGCCGCGTTCGGGGGCATCTGGGGTACGCAGGTGTTCGGCGCGCTGACCACCGGTGGGTTCGACGATCCGGCCAGCGAGAGTGCCCGTGCGCTCGACCGTGCCGAGGCGACACTTGGCCGAACAGGCAATGACCTGGTCGTTCTCTACAGCAGCCCGAGCGCGACGGTCGACGACCCGGCGTTCCGGCGGGCCGTGACCGGGACACTGGACGCGCTCCCGGACGACGTGGTGACCAGGACGATCACCTACTGGGGCACGAACAGCCCGGCGCTGGTCAGCGACGATCGGCGCTCCACCTACGCCGTGCTGACCGTGGCCGGCGACGAGGTGCAGCGCGTCGACGGGCTGAAGGAGATCGAGGACGGGCTGGCCGCTCCCGGCCTTCAGACCCAGGTCGGCGGCTACACCGCGGTCAGTCGCGACATCGGCGAGCGGGTGGCGGCAGACATCGGCCGTGCCGAGACGATCTCCATACCGGTGCTGCTCGTCCTGCTGGTGGTCGTCTTCGGCGGCGTGGCCGCGGCGAGCCTGCCGCTCGTGATCGGTGGTCTGGCCATCCTCGGGGCCTTCACCGCGCTACGTGGGCTGAGCTACCTGACCGACGTCTCGGTCTTCTCGATCAACGTGGTGACGATCCTCGGGCTGGGTCTGGCGATCGACTACGGCCTGTTCATGACCGGACGGTTCCGGGAGGAGATCGCCCGTGGGCTGGGCGTCGAGGACGCGATCGTTCGGACGATGGCCACCGCCGGCCACACCGTCGCGGTCTCCGGCGTCACCGTCGCGGTCTCGTTGTCCGGGCTGCTGATCTTCCCGATGCCCTTTCTCCGCTCGATGGGATTCGGTGGGCTGTCCGCGGTCGTGGTCGCGATGGTGGCGGCGCTGACCGTGCTGCCCGCCCTGCTCGGGGTCCTGGGCCACCGGGTGGACGCGCTCTCCGTGCGGCGGTTCCGTCGCATTCCGCGCCCGGCTCCCACAGCGGGCGAGGTCGAGCACGGGTTCTGGTACCGCCTCGCGCACAGCATCATGCGGCGCCCGGTCATCTACGCGGTCGGGGTGCTCGCGGTCCTGCTGCTGGCCGGTTCGCCGTTTCTCCGGGTGGAGTTCGGCGGTGTCGACCCCAGGGTGCTCCCGGCGGGTACCGAGAGCCGCGTCGTCTCCGAGACCGTCGACCGGGACTTCGTCCGCAACAGCCAGTTGCCGATCGAGGCGATCGTGACCTCATCCGACCGCGCCGGGCTGGAACGACAGGCCGGGCTGGAGCGATACGTCACCGCGGTCCGGGACGTCGACGGCGTGACCGGAGCCGAGGTCACCGGCCAGTCCGGGAGTGTCACCCGGGTCGCCGTCAGTTACCAGGACGACCCGATCTCGGCGCAGGCGCGGGACCTGGTGCGCCGGATCCGGAACGTCCCCGCACCGCCTGGCGGCGAGGTACTGGTGGGTGGCTTCACCGCGGAGCTGACCGACCAGCTCGACACCACCGCCGACCTGCTGCCCTGGATGGCGTTGATCATCGTCGGCGCGACGTTCGTCCTGCTGTTCCTCGCCTTCGGCTCGGTCGTGCTGCCGATCAAGGCGATCGTGATGAACATCCTGTCGCTCGGCGCCTCGTTCGGCGCACTGGTCCTGATCTTCCAGGACGGCCACCTGTCCGGTCCGCTGAACTTCACACCCACCGGGACGCTGGAGGCGACGCAGCCGATCCTCGTGCTCGCGATCGTGTTCGGGCTGTCGACGGACTACGAGGTCTTCCTGATGTCCCGGATCCGCGAGGTGTACGACCGGACCGGCGACAACACCACGGCGGTCGCGGTCGGACTGCAGCGCAGCGGCCGGATCATCACCAGTGCCGCGCTACTCATCCTGGTCGTGATCGGGCTGTTCTCGACCTCCGGCATCACCTTCATCAAGCTGATCGGGGTAGCGATGATCATTGCCGTCCTGGTGGACGCGACGATCGTCCGGGCGCTGCTCGTACCGGCCACGATGCGCCTGCTCGGGAACACGAACTGGTGGGCGCCGTCGCCACTGCGGCGCTTCTACGCCCGTCACGGCCTGCGCGAAGGCGCGGACCCGCCCCCATCGGCGCCTGATCTCCGTCCCGCACCAGCCCACACGCAATCCGACTGATGGATGGTCAGCCGTGCCAGCGCCGGGACGCGGGTCGGTACGCAGGGCCGGTGTCTTTGGGTACCGGGTCCGCGGCCACCTCGAGTAACAGATCTCGGCGGGCTGGTTCCGGACGTAAACTTTGCCCTGCAGACATTGCGAGCAAACGGGACCCGCGCGACTGGCAATCTGTCCTCATCGATTCGGGAGTAGCAACAGGCGTGGCCATGTCATTGCGTCCTGTCCGTGCCGGTAGCCCTGAACAGCCGTCTCCCGGCAGGAATCTTTGCCTCCAGATTCTCGGTCCGTTGCGGATCTGGCGGGGCGGCGTCGAGCTGGGTGCCGGGCCCCGGCAACAGGCCTGCCTGCTCGCGCTGCTCCTCATCCGGGCGGGCCGGCCGATCAGCACGAGCGAGCTGATCGACCTGATCTGGGAGGACGACGTCCCGGCATCGGCTGTCAACATCCTCCAGAAATACATCGGCACGCTGCGGCGGTTGCTGGAGCCCGCGCTGCCGGCCCGCGGAACCGGCTCGTACCTGCAGCGCCGCGGCAACGGTTACCTGTTTTCGGCCGACCCCGGCATGCTGGACGTCGTCACCTTCCGGGAAATCGCCGGAAAGGCCAGGACATGCCTCGCGGAGCAGCGCCTCGATGCGGCGCTCGACTGCTATGTACAGGCGCTGGCGCTCTGGCACGGCCCCGCGGGTGGCGGGCTGACCCACGGATCGACCGCCGTGTCGCTCTTCGCCGCGATCAACGACGAGTTCTTCGACGCATGCGTACCGGCGGCCGAGCTCGCGGTGACGCTGGGCCAACCCGAGCTCGTGCTCCAGCCCCTGCGTCTGGCCGCCTGGATGGCGCCGTTGCACGAAACCGTGCAGGCAAGCCTCGTCTTCACCCTGGCCGCAGCCGGTCAGCAGGCTGAGGCGCTGTCAGTGTTCGGGACGGTCCGCGCCCGGCTCGCCGAGGAGCTCGGCATCGATCCCGGGCCCGCGCTGCGGGCCGCGCACCTGCGGGTCCTTGGCCAGCCACCGACCTCGGCGGCATCGGCCGGCGCGGACGACGACGGGCCGGCGGGAACGGCGTGCGCGCCGGCGGGAACGGCGGGCGGGCACGCAGGCGGGCCGCTGTCAGGGCAACCACCGACCGAGTTGCCCACGCTCGTCGGCAGCGCCGGGAAGCCGTCCGCCGAGCAGCCGCGGGCTCCTTCCCTCGAGACACCGACCGCCGACGGCATGATCGGCCGAGCCGAGGAGCTCGCGGTGCTGCGGCACGCGGTGGACTCGGTGTTTGCCGGCGGCGCGGGGCTCGTCGTCGTCGAGGGTGAGCCGGGGGTGGGCAAGACGCGCCTGCTGGAGGAGGCCGGCGCGGAGGCGGACAGGCGCGGCGCGCTCGTTGTCTGGGGCCGCTGCCTGGAGGGCGACGGGACGCCGTCGATGTGGCCGTGGGTGCAGGCGGTCGGCACGGTCCTCGACAGCCTGCCCGCCGCGGCGCGGGAGGAGTGGCACGCCGGCGAACTCGGCCGCCTCGTGGAGCCGCGCGGCGGCGTTCCCGCCACGCCGGTGCTGCCGGACAGCGGCGCCCAGTTCCGCCTGTTCGAACGGGTTGTCGCCCTCGTCGGCCAGGTCTCGGCGCGGCGGCCGGTGGTACTCGTGATCGACGATCTCCAGTGGGCGGACGTCGCCTCGCTGCAGATGTTCAGTCACCTGGCGGCCCGCCCGCCGGGCGGCGCTGTGATCACCGGCGCGCTCCGCGACCGTGTGCCCGTGCCCGGCTCGGAGCTGGCGCGGATGCTCGCCGCCGCGAGCCGGCTGCCCCGGCACCGCCGGATCCGGCTCGGCCCGCTCGACGCGGCCGAGGTGGCCGAGCTCGTCCGCCGCGAGACCGGTCAGACCCCCGACGTCGGTGTTACCCAAAGCATCCATGCCCGCACTGCCGGCAACCCCTTCTTCGTGCGGGAGTTGTCCCGGCTCCTCGCCGACGGCGGGGTTCTCACTGAGGATGCCGCGGCGCGGGCCGGTGTGCCGTCCACCGTGCGGGATGTCGTCCGCGACCGGATGGCGGGCCTTGACGACGACACCGGCGGCCTGTTGCAGATCGCCGCGCTCATCGGCCGGGAGATCGACCTCGGCCTGCTCGCACGCGCGGCCGACCTTGACGCACAGACCTGCATCGACCGCCTCGAGCCCCTGGAGGCGCTCGGTCTGCTCGAGCCCACGCCCGGGGACCCGTTCTCGTTCCGCTTCGCGCACGACCTGGTCCGGGAGTCGGTCGTCCGGACGACGCCGCCGCTGCGCGCCACCCGGCTGCACCTGCGCGTCGCGGACGCGCTGGAGCGCTCCGACACCGACGGCGAGTCCGTCGCCGAGCGCCTCGCCCACCACCTGTGGGCCGCCGGCCCACTCGCGGACCCGGCCCGGACCTCGAGCGCGCTGGAGCGCGCCGGGCGCCGGGCCGCGGCCAAGTCCGCGTTCGAGGCCGCCGCACGGCAGCTGGTGTCGGCCGCGCAGGTGGCGAGGGCAGCGGGCATGTCGGAGCGGGAGCTGTCCGCCCTGTCGCAGCTCACCGCGGTCGTCGGGATGCGGTCCGGGTACGTCGGCTCCGCGGTCGACCTGCTGGAGCGCGCCGAGGAGCTGGCTCGTGACCTCGGCCGGGAACGGGAGGCAGCCGACTTCCTCTTCTCCCGCTGGGCCGCGTGCTCCCAGGGCATCCAGCTCGACCGCGCCGGCCGGCTGGCGCGCCGGCTGCTCGATCAGGGCGAGGCGTCCGCCGACCCGGTCGTGCGTGCCTACGGCCGGCACGCCTGGGGCATCCACCAGTGGGACGTCGGCAACATCGGCGAGGCGTTCCGGTATCTGAGCCAGTCCAACTCGATCATGTTCGATGGCCTGGCCCAGCGCGAGGATGATCCGCTCCGGCACGACCTGCAGCTGCTCTCGCCCGTGATGCTCGCGTTGAACACCGCGCTGCACGGTGACGTCGACGGGGCGCGGGTGCTGCTCGACAGGCTGGAGGCCGCCGCGTGTGGCGACTCCTACGCGATCACGGTCTGGGCCGCCTTCGCCGTCACGGTAGCGGCGCTGGCCGGCGACCCCGCCTGGGCACTACGCGCAGCGGAACGGGGAATCGCGGTGGACCCGGAACATTCCTTCGTCTTCCTCGGCAGCTACCAGCGACTGGCCCGGTGCTGGGCGCGGGCCGTGACCGGCGAAGACCCGGCCGGCGCCGCGACAGAGGCCAAAATGATCATCGCGGCGACCCTGCTCGACCCGCCACGCTCGGGCCTGGCCACCTGGTACGGACTGCTCGCCGAGATGTGGCTGGCGGCCGGGATGCCGGCCGAGGCCACCGCCACCCTCGACCGGGCCGACTCGTTCCTCGACACCTACGGCCAGCGCTACCCCGAAGGCCTGATACTCCTGCTGCGGGCACGGATGATGCAGGCACGCGGCGAGCCCACCGCCGTCGTCCAGGCCGCCGCCGAGCGGGCTCGCGCGCTGTCCGCCGAGCGCGAGGCTCACCTGTTCGCCCACCGCGCCGAGGAATTGTCGGCCGGGCTGGCGACGGAGCCGGCCGGCCACTGATCGTCACATCACCCGGTGTCCGGTAGGGCCGTCTGGGGATTTGTCGCCGGATAAGGTTCCCGCGTGGGCCAAGGGAAGCTCATCGGGCGGGACGAGGAACGGTCCCGGCTCCTGGCGTTGCTCGGCGACGCGGCCGGGCCGGTCCTGGTGCTCCGGGGGGAGGCCGGCCTCGGCAAGACGGCGTTGCTGGACGAGCTGGCCGCGGCGGCGGCCGGGTTCCGGGTCGTGCGCTGCGCGGGGGCGGAGGCGGAGCGGGACCTGGCGTTCGCCGGGCTGCATCAGCTGGTCTTTCCGTTGCTGCCCGACGCGGCAGGCCTGGATCCCGCGCACCGGGCGGTGATCGACGCGGCGTTCACCGGTACGGCCGCCGCCCCGCAGGTGATGGCGCTCGGCATCGCCGTGCTGGACCTGCTGACCCTCGTCTCGGCGGCCAGCCCGCTGCTGCTGGCCGTCGACGACGGCCAGTGGCTGGACGTACCCAGCACACAGGTCCTCGCGTTCACCGCGCGGCGCCTCGCGGGTACGGCCGTGCGGGTGGCAGTCGCGGTGCGCCCCGAGGCGTCGTCACCGCTCGACGGGGCTGGGCTGCCGGAGCTGAACCTGGAGCCGCTGACCGAGCAGGTTTCCACCCGGTTGCTGGACCTGCAGCAGACCGGGCTCAGCCCGTACCACCGGAACATGATTCTGAAGACCGCGGCCGGCAACCCGTTGGCGCTGATCGAGCTGCCCCGGGCGGAACTGCTGGACACCGGCGCGATCGCGCTGCCGCGGCGGCTGGAGAAGATCTACGGCACGCGGCTGCGCGGCCTGCCGGCGACCGAGCGCGGCGAGCTGCTGCTGGCGGCGCTGGACGGCACCGGTGCCGGATCGGCGCGCAGGGTCGGCGCGGCCCGGTACCGGATGCGCGGCGTCGGCCGGGCGGTCGAGGCGGGCCTGCTGGCCCCGGACCCGGCCACCGGGGAGCCGGTGTTCCGGCATCCCCTCGTCCGCTCGGCCGTCGTGCAGGCCGCGACCCCGCACGAACGCCGGGCCGCCCACGCTGACCTCGCCGAGCTGCACCGCGACAGCCCGGAACGGCGGGCCGTGCACCTGGCCGCCGCTACCGTCGACCCGGACGACGACGTCGCCGCGGCCCTCGAAGAGGCGGCCGTCTCGGCTTCGCGGCGCGGCGGTGCGGCGACCGCGATCACCTGGCTGACCCGCGCAGCGGAACTCAGCCGCCGACCCGCCGACCGGTCCCGGCGGCTGGCCGACGCCGCGTACGTCGCCGGGCAGGCCGGTCTGCTCGACACCGCACAGGGCCTCGCGGAGGACGCCGCGTTGGACGGCCCGGCCGCAGAGATCACCGCAGGGTACGTGGCGCTTTACCGCGAGGGTGAGGTCGTCGCGAATCACCGGCGGATCACCGCGCTGCTGGAGTTCGGAGTCGCCGACGAACAGCTGACCGAACGTGCGCTGAGCCTGATGCTGGCGATCAGCCAGTTCGCTGCCGACCCGGTCCGCTGGGAGCGTACCGACGCGCTGTTCGACCGGTTCGGCGACCGGATGGGCCCGTCGACGGCGATTGCCCGGGACGCGTGGGGCGACCTGGTGAAGCGCGGTCACGGCATACCGGAACGGATCGCTGACGCCCTCGCCGATCCCGCCGCTCGCGCGCCGTGGGACGTGATGAGGCTGACCGTCTCCGCCTACTATGTGGGCGTTCTCGGCGACCACCGGGAGCTGCTGCTGCGGACGGTCGACCGGGAGACGGAGGCCGGCGCGGTCACCAGCGTGATGGTGCTGCTCCAGATGGTCATGCTTGACCAGATCGGCGCCGGCGCGTGGGCGGAGGCTGAGCGCACCGGCCGTCGCGGCCTGGACCTGACCGCCGGGCACGGGTACACGCTGTTCGCTCAGTCGTTCCGGGCGTTCCTCGGCCTGCTGGCCGCCTACCGCGGTGATCTGGCCCGAGCCCGTGACCTGCAGGCGGCCGTGGACGCCTGGGGGCGGCCGCGCGGGCTGGGGTTCCTGACCGAGTACGCGGAGGCGATCGGCGCTGCCGCGGCACTGAGCGAAGGCGAGTACGAGACCGCGTACGCCTACGCCGCTGGAATCACCGCCCCGGGCACGTTCTCCCGCTACTCGCAGCAGGCCACCCGCACGCTGCTCGACCTGGTCGAGGCCGCCGCGCACACCGGCCGGCACGACGCAGCCCTCGCGCACGCCGAAGCCGCCCGGGATGCGGGCCTGCCGGCGCTGTCGCCGCGTCTGGCGCTGCTCACCGCCGGGGCACTGGCGATCACCGCGCCGCGGGAGGAGGCCGGTGCGCTGTTCGTCGCCGCGGTCGCGCATCCCGCCGGTCGGGCGTTCCCGTTCGAGCTGGCGCGGATCCGTCTGGCGTACGGTGCGTGGCTGCGGCGCGCCCGCGAGCTGACTTTGGCGCGCCAGACGCTGACCGAGGCACTCGGCGCGTTCGACCTGCTCGGCGCCGCGACCTGGGCCGAACGGGCCCGAGCCGAACTACGCGCCGCCGGCAGGCCGACCCGCGCGGACCGCGCCGCGGTGGCCGCGCTGACCCCGCAGGAACGGCAGATCGCCGAGCTGGCCGCGACCGGGCTGAGCAATCGGGAGATCGGTGCCCGGCTGTTCCTGTCACCGCGCACGGTCGGTGCGCATCTGTACAAGGTCTTCCCGAAGCTCGGCATCACGTCGCGGGCCTCGCTACGTGACGCGCTCCAGAGCGGCTGACACGACGTAGGTCATCTGACAGATCAGCGGGCACCGACTGCTCGGCGATGCTGCGCGCATCGCCCGCACGGAGGAGCCCGCAGTGAGTACCACCGCCACCCCCGGAGCAGGCACGGCCTCCTCCGGCGGACAGCTGTGTCTTCGGATTCTCGGCCCGTTGCGGATCTGGCGGGGCGGCGTCGAGCTGGAGGCCGGGCCTCGCCAGCAGGCGTACCTGCTCGCTCTGCTGCTCGCCCGTGCGGGCAGGCCGACCAGCATGAGCCAGTTGATCGATCTGATCTGGGGCGACGACGTCCCGGCCTCGGCTGTCAACATTCTCCAGAAGTACGTCGGTGCGCTGCGGCGGCTGCTGGAGCCCACGCTGCCCGCGCGTGCGACCGGGTCGTACCTGCAGCGCCGCGGTGACAGTTACCTGTTCGCCGCCGGCCCCGTCATGCTGGACGTCGTCACCTTCCGGGAACTGGTCGAGGTGGCCAGGGCCGGCGTCGCGGAGCAGCGCCCCGACGCGGCACTCGACTGGTACGTGCAGGCACTCGGGCTCTGGCACGGCCCCGCAGGTGACGGCCTGGCTCACGGATCGAGTGCGATGTCCGTGTTCTCCGCACTGGATGGTGAGTTCCTTGACACGTGCGTGGCGGCGGCCGAGCTCGCGGTGGCCCGGGGCCGGCCTGCGCGCGTGCTCGCGCCGCTGCGCCTGGCCGCGGGGATGGCGCCGCTGCACGAGACCGTGCAGGCGAGTCTCGTCATCGCCCTGGCCGCCGCCGGTCAGCAGGCGGAAGCGCTGTCCGTCCTGCGGGCAGTCCGTGCCCGGCTCGCCGAGGAGCTCGGCATCGATCCCGGACCGGCGCTGGTGGCCGCACACCGGCGTGTGCTGGAGCCGGCATCGGCCGAGGGAAGGCCTTCCGAGCGGCTGCGGGTGCCTCTGCGGGCGCCTGCCCTCGGGACGCCGTCCGTAGACGGCCTGATCGGTCGGGCCGAGAAACTCGCGGTGCTGCGCCGCGCGGTGGACTCGGCGTTCGCCGGCGGCGCGGGACTCGTCGTCGTAGAGGGTGAGTCGGGGGTGGGCAAGACGCGCCTGCTGGAGGAGGCCGGCGCGGAGGCGGACAGGCGCGGCGCGCTCGTGGTCTGGGGCCGCTGCCTCGAAGGCGACGGCACACCGGCGATGTGGCCATGGGAACAGGCGGTCGCCCTGCTCCTCGACAACCTGTCCGCCGCGGCGCGGGAGGACTGGCACGCCGGTGAGCTCGGCCGCCTCGTGGAGCCCCGCGGCGTCACCCCCGCGGCTCCGGCACCGCGGGACAGACCAGTGCTGTCGGACAGACCGGTGCTGTCGGACACGCCGGTGCTGTCGGACAGCGGCACCCGGTTCCGGCTGTTCGAACGAGCTGTCGCCCTCATCAGCCACATCTCGGTGGGACGCCCGGTGGTGATCGTCGTCGACGATCTCCAGTGGGCCGACGTCGCCTCGCTGCAGATGTTCAGCCACCTGGCCGCCCGCCTGCCGGTCAGCACCGTGGTCATCGGTGCGATCCGCGACCGGCTACCCGCACCCGGCTCGGAGCTGGCCCGGATGCTCGCCGCCGCGAGCCGGCAACCCCGGCACCGCCGGATCCGGCTCGGCCCGCTCAACCCGGCAGAGGCAGCTGAACTCGTCCGCCGCGACACCGGCCAGATTCCCAGCCCCGGCGTCGCCCGCAGCATCCACGCCCGCACCGCCGGCAACCCCTTCCTGATCCGGGAACTGGCCCGGCATCTCGCCGACAGCGGCGATCTCACCGACGCCGCCGCCGCACAGGCCGGGGTGCCCTCCACCGTCCGCGACGTCGTCCGTGACCGGATGGCCGGCCTCGACAACGACACCACAGACCTGTTACAGATTGCCGCGCTGATCGGCCGGGACGTCGACCTCGCCCTGCTCGCCCACGTCTCCGAGCTCGACGTCCGGACCTGCATCGACCACCTTGAACCCCTGGAAGCACTCGGCCTGCTCGAACCCCGGCCGGGGAAGCCGTTCTCCTACCGCTTCGCGCACGACCTCGTCCGCGAGTCGGTCGCCGACACCACACCGTTGTGGCGGTTGGCCCGACTGCACCTGCTGGTCCCGGACGCGCTGGAGCGGATGAACGATACGGCTCAGTGCCTGGAGTTCAACGTGGACGGCGAGCGGACAGCCCAGACGTGGAACGCCAGCCCGATGCCCCACGCCAGTATCGACCACAGGGGCCAGAAGAAATGATCCGGGGTGAGAACCGCCCACAGTACGACCTGGACAAGATTGGCCAGGACATAGCACAGAAGATGGATCCTCAGGCCCCACTTCTCGGCGGTCTCACTTTTCTTCGATTTCATTCCAGCAGCCTAGGTCGACGTACTTGACGGGGCGCGAACTCTTTGTGGATCCGCCGTCGTGTGCGTCCGAATTCGTTCAGTGCTCGTCAAGTATCTGACTCTACGCTGACCCTCGATCGCGGCTTAGAGCGCAACGGATATCGAAAGGTCTACATTGACTACGACAACTCGCCGAACGCTGCTGGCCGGATCAGCCGCGGTCGCGACCGGCACCACGGCCGGCGCAGTGCTCGGAGCGTCCGCCGCGCAGGCACGCACCCAGCCCGACGGCAGGCAGAAACCCACCGTGGTACTCGTGCACGGCGCGTTCGCCGACGCCTCCGGCTGGAACGACGTCGCCGCCCGGCTCATCCGCGACGGCTACCCGGTCATCGCCCCGGCGAACCCGCTGCGCGGCGTTGCCGCCGACTCCTCCTACCTGGCCAGCATCCTCGCCACCCTCAGCGGCCCGCTCGTCCTCGCGGCCCACTCCTACGGCGGGATCGTCGTCACGAACGCCGCGACCGGCAACGCCAACGTGAAGGCGCTGGTCTACGTGGCCGCGTTCGTACCAGATCAGGGCGAGACGCTGCTGGGCCTGCAGACGAAGTACCCGGGAAGCAAGCTCAACGAGACGGCGCTGGACCTCCGTCCCCACGGTGCGGGCGTCGACGGATATATCAAGAAAGAGGTCTTCCGCGACGTGTTCGCCGGCGATGTGCCGAGGGCGACCATCGACCTGATGTGGGCCGGCCAGCGGCCGAGTGACGTGCGCACGCTGCAGGAGCCGTCCGGCGCCCCGGCCTGGAAGACCGTTCCTTCCTGGTACCTCGTTGCCCGCAACGACAACGTGCTTCCCGCCGCGGCGCAGCGGTTCATGGCGCGGCGGGCCGGCGCGCGCACCGTCGAGGTCGGTGCCTCGCACGTCGCGATGATCGTTCAGCCCGCGGCGACGGCCGATCTCATCAGGCGCGCCACGCTCTGACGAAGCCCGCCACCGTCACCGACCTGCCGGAGGACGCGGGCGACGAGACCGGTTCCGGCCTGCCCCAGGGCGCGTTCCAGCTACCCGATGACGCTCGGGTCGCCCGTTTCGTCGGTGCCCCCGCCGGCTGACGACGGCCCGCACCGCTACAGGCTGCGGGAGCCAGGATGATCTCCGGCTTGGTGTGATCCGACCGGTGCCTTCTGCGTTCGCGTATCGGGGCTGCGGCTGTCGTCTGCTTGGGCGACCCTGTGGCCAGGGGATGTGCTGATAATCCAGGTAGCACGGTTGCGTTTGTGCGCCGGCTGGGGTGGCATGTCCACCTGGACTGGAGCGGGGTGGGCGGCGGTGACTGTGGGGGGCCGGGCTGACACCCTTGCCGAGCTGCGTCTCGACGCCACCCCCGACGCGGTCGCGCACGCGCGTCGGGCGGCCACCAGGGCTCTCTCCGGTACCCGCTGGCAGGCGATCGCGTCCGATGTCGCGCTCGTCGTCAGCGAGCTCGCGACAAATGCCGTTCTACACGGAAGCGTTCCGGTGCATGTCCGGCTCCGTTCCGGCGCCTCGGCGATCCGGGTCGAGGTCAGTGACGGAAGTCGGGTGGAGCCCGTCCGGCCGCCGCCGGACGGCGGCGGTCTGACCGGGCGTGGTATGGCGCTGGTCGCCTTCACCGCGACACGGTGGGGGGTCGAACCCGATCATGGTGGAAAGACCGTGTGGGCGGAGCTCGGCGAGGCGGGGAACCACCACGGGGCTGTGTCCGACGCGCCGTCACCCAGCGCGCCGAGGGCTGACCGGGGCGAGTATCTGATCACTCTCGGGGATGTCCCGACAGATCTACTGCTCGCGGCGAAGCACCACGTGGACGGCCTCATCCGGGAGTTCGCCCTCGCCGCGGGCGGCGCGGCCACCGGCGCGAGCGGCACCGTGCCGCAGCGGCTGGCGGAACTACTGGAGCTGGTGACGAACCGTTTCGCCCGGCCGCGGGAGGCGATCAAGCGTCAGGCGTTGGCCGCCGTCGCGGCCGGGGAGCCGCGAACCCATCTCCAGCTGGCGTTGCCCCTGGATGCCGCGGACGCCGGCGAGGAGTACCTGGCGGCGTTGGAGGAGATCGAGAGCTACGCCCGTGCCGCCCGCCTGCTCACCCTGGAATCGCCGCCGCAGCATGTGGCTTTCCGCCGCTGGTATGTGGGATCGCTGGTGACACAGCTCCGGATCGCTGCCCGGGGCGGCGTGCCCGAGCCGGTGCGTACCTTCGAGCAGTATCTGCTGGACACTCTCGACGAGGTGGTCAGAACCCAACGCACGGCCGAACGGGCCGCGCGGCTGCAGGGGGTCACCGCGGCCCTCGCTCTGGCGACGACGCCGGAGAAAGTCGCTGAGGTGGTGGTTTCCGAGGGGGTGACCGCCCTGGGCGCGTTCGGGGGCGGCCTGCTGGTCGCGCGGGACGCTGGGCGGCTCGCGGTCCCCGGCACCGTCGGGTACCGCGAGGAGGTGGTCTCGATGCTGCGTGCGGAACGGCTCGACGACCGCCTGCCGGCCGCCGATGCGATCCGCGGCGGTATGCCGGTCTGGTTGGAATCCCGCCAGGACCGCGACTCGCGCTACCCGGAGCTGGCCGAGCGGGAACCGAATGTGGTGTCGATGTGTGCGTTGCCGCTGCTCGTCGGTGACCGTGTGCTCGGGGCGTTGCGGTTCTCCTTCGACCACCCCCGGCTTTTCGACGCTGACGAACGTGACTTTGTCCTGGCGCTGGCGGTGCAGACCGCGCTGGCCGTGGAACGGGCCCGGCTGTTCGCCGCCGAGCGCCGTGCGCTCGAACGCAGCGCTTTCCTCGCGACGCTCGCCGACCGGATCACCACCACGCTGGACCCACGGCGCGTCCTCGAGCAGACCACCGACCTGTTGGTGCCCCGGTACGCCGAACGGGCCGTCGCGGTCCTGACGGACGAGCCGATGACCTCCATCGGCGATCCCTCCCCGAGGGAACTTGCCCTGATGAGGGCGGTTACCCAGACCGGAACCACGACCACGACCACCACTACCGACGGCGACGAGACCGTACTGGCTGTTCCGCTCACCGTCGGCGGCCGTGCGGTCGCCGTCCTCGCTGTGCTCTGTCGCGAGGACAGCCCACGCGCCCGCGACGAGCAGGATGCCATCGAGGAGGTCGCCCGGCGGGCGGCCGTCGCGGTGGGCAACGCTCAGCTGTACGAACAGGAACGGCGCACCGCTCTCACCCTGCAACGCAGCCTTCTCCCGCAGCGACTGCCGACGATCGGTGGGCTGTCGTTCGCCTGGCGCTACCTTCCTGGCAGCGCCGGCGCCCTGGTCGGCGGCGACTGGTACGACGTCCTTCCCCTGGACGACGGTCGGGTGGCGCTTGTCATCGGGGACGTCATGGGGCACGGCATCCAGGCCGCCGCGACCATGGGCCAGCTGCGAGCCTCCGCCCGCGCACACATCACCACCGATCCCAGTCCGTCGGCCGTACTGGCCCGGCTCGATGAGGCGGCGAATCGTCTCGAGCAGGGACAGATCGCCACGGCGGCGCTTGCCGTGCTGGACCCCGCGAACGCGCGGCTCACCCTGGCATCCGCCGGGCACCTGCCACCGCTGCTGGTCCCTCCGCGCGGCGAGGCCTACTACCTGCCGGTCGATCCAGGTCCCCCACTGAGCACGGGACTACCCGAGTACCCGCAGACGCAGACCACGCTCGAGTCGGGCAGCATTCTCCTGTTCTTCACCGACGGGCTGGTCGAGGACCGCAAACGGCCAGTGGACGAGGGGATGAAGCTCCTGCGGGTGGCTGCCACCGCGGCAGCTTCCCCCGACCAGCTGTGCGACCAGGCCCTGGCCGCACTCGGCCGGCTGGCCGGCCACGACGACGACACCGCCCTGCTCGCCGTCATGGTCAACACCCTGGGCCCCGCATGATCTCGCCGAGCTGGAGGTCATTGGCCCAACCGGCGATCTCAGCGTGCTCGCGGTAGTGGCGGACTCGCGGTAGTGGCGGAGGTGGCGCCGCCGGCCGTGGTTCGGGCCCGGCTGGGAGAGCGGGCCCCGAACCACGGCCGGCGGACGGTCAGGCCTTGGCCTGCGCGCTGGACCGGGCCGGGTTGGCCTGCTGCGCGGCCTTCGGGTCGGTCTCGTCCTGCTTGGCCCGTACGCCTGCCTCGATCTGGGTGCCGAGGTCCTTGTCGACATTGCGCCAGTACTCGAAGGCGCGGACCAGCACGGGTTCGCTGACACCGTCGAGCAGGTGCCCGACGACGTTGTCGACCAGCCGCTGCCGCGCGGCATCGTCGAGGACATCGCGGACCATCGTCCCGGCCTGCCCCCAGTCGTCGTCCTCCGGGCGCGAGGTGTAGGCGGCGCGAACCATCTCGCCGTCGGAGTACCAGTGGCCGCCGTCGTCGGTCAGTTCCGGCTGGGCCACCGGGCCGCTGTAGGAGTTCGGCGCGTACACCGGGTCGGTGACGTTCTGCACCCGCATCGCGCCGTCCTTGGAGTAGCTGTGGACGGGCACCTTCGCGGAGTTCACCGGGATCTGCTTGTAGTTCACACCAAGGCGGGCCCGGTGGGCGTCGGCGTAGCTGAACCCGCGAGCGAGCAGCATCTTGTCCGGCGACAGCCCGGTGCCCGCGACGATGTTGTTCGGCTCGAACGCGGCCTGCTCCATCTCCGTGTGAAAATCGGTGATGTTGCGGTTGAGCGTCAGCCGGCCGACCTCGTGCAGCGGGTAGTCGCCGTGCGGCCAGACCTTGGTCAGGTCGAAGGGGTTGAACCGGTAGGTCTTGGCCTCCTCGAACGGCATGATCTGCATCTTCAGCGTCCAGCTCGGGAAGTCCCCGGCGGCGATGTGCTCGAAGAGGTCGCGCTGGTGGTAGTCGGTGTCTACCGAGGCCATCTGGTCACCCTCGTCCTGGGTGAAGAACTCGATGCCCTGGTCGGTCTTGAAGTGGTACTTCACCCAGAACCGCTCGCCGGCGGCGTTGATCCACATGTACGTGTGGCTGGAGTATCCGTTCATGTTTCGCCAGGTACGCGGAATGCCGCGGTCACCCATCAGCCACGTGACCTGGTGCGCGGATTCCGGCGACAGCGTCCAGAAGTCCCACTGCATGTCGTGGTCACGCAGGTTGTTGTCGGCCCGGCGCTTCTGGGACCGGATGAAGTGCTGGAACTTCAGCGGATCCCTGATGAAGAAGACCGGCGTGTTGTTCCCGACGATGTCGAGATTGCCCTCGCTGGTGTAGAACTTGACCGCGAAACCGCGTGGGTCGCGCCAGGTGTCGGGGCTGCCGCGCTCCCCGGCCACCGTCGAGAACCGAATGATCACATCCGTCTCGGTGCCCGGTTGGAACACCGCCGCCCGGGTGAACGCGCTCATGTCCTGGGTGACCTGGAAGGTGCCGAACGCGCCGCCGCCCTTCGCGTGCGGCTGACGCTCCGGGATGCGTTCCCGGTTGAAGTTCGCCATCTGCTCGATCAGGTAGTGATCCTGCAGCAGCAGCGGGCCGTCCGGCCCCACGGACAGCGAGTGCTCATCGCTGGCGACGGGTATTCCGGCATCGGTCGTCGTCGGACGAGGCTTCTGAACGGTCACGACTCACTCCATTACATCGCGGGATTTGACATCGCGGGACTTGCCCACCCGGTCGACAGCCGCGGCACCCGTCCCGGACCGCGATCCCGGCCTCGGCGATCACGAGCTCCGTGTCACCAGATGCCGGACGGCAGCGCCGTGCGACAGCCACCCCCTGTTCGTCGGCTACCCATCCCCGTACCGGGAAAACCGATGCGGACGAGGCCTGCGGCAGTCGGGACCGACGGAGCGCTGGTGATCCCGCCCGGAGTTGCGTGCCGGGTCGTCGCGATCGGCGACCGGTGCACCCACCGGCGTGGCTTCCAGGCCGACGATGAACGCGCGGGCGACTGCGTGCGGCGCCCTGACTCAGGCCCGGTGACGGATCAACGAACCTATGCCGCCACCAAACAGGCCAATCGCTCCCAGAAGGATCCCGAACGCCCCGAACGTCGTCTGTGTGTCCCAGGAGATGGCGGAGGTGAAAGCAATTAGGACACCAATCACAATCAGCGTGATCGCGGCAAGGGTGCCGATAATGCTCGGATCGGTCATATGGCCGTCTTACCCGGCGACGGCGGGTTGTAACGGGGGATCCTGACCTGACCCGGATCGGTGGCCATCGTGCAGAGTTCCCACCGTTTGAACGTGCCTGCTCCTACGGGTCACCGGGCCAGAGCTGGGTATAGCCGCACCGCAACCACGCGCGAACGGTCATCCGACGGAGGAATTTCCGATGAGCATGGTGGACAAGGCGAGGAATGCCCTGCAGCGGTTCACGGGACGCGGCAAGCGGACCGCAGGCCGGGCCAGCGGGGACCGAGGGCTGGAAGCCCGAGGTGCCGCGGAGAAGATCGGTGGGAACATCAAGCAGGCCGGCGAGAACCTGAAGGACACCACGCGTTGACCGATGCGCGGTGTCGGGTGACATCAGGCTCCAGAACGGCACCGCCGAGTTCGAGACCCGCCGGGCCCGTCGCATTGACAGAGCCGATGACATCAACTCCGATCTCGCCGGCGGCCCGGGCAAGGGATCCGGACGAGGGAGACCGGACAAGGGATCCGGACGAGGGAGAGGAGAAGAGATGCGGGTCGGCTACAAGCTGGCAACCGAGGCGTTCGGCCCCCGGGAGATCATCCGTCAGGCGGTCGCCGCCGAGGAGGCCGGCTTCGACTTCGTGGAGCTGAGCGATCACTTCCACCCGTGGCTGGACAACCAGGGGCATTCGGCGTTCACGTGGACGATGCTCGGCTCGATCGCCGAGCGCACCGACCGGGTCGGGCTGGTGACCGGCGTGACGTGCCCGACGATCCGGTACCACCCGGCGGTGGTCGCGCAGGCGGCGGCGACCGTCGCCCTCGTGTCCGACGGGCGTTTCACGCTGGGGCTCGGGTCGGGGGAGCGGCTCAACGAGCATGTCGTCGGGCGCGGGTTCCCCGCTGTGGCCAGGCGGCACGCGATGCTGCGGGAGGCTGTCGAGATCATCCGGCTGTTGTGGCGGGGTGGGTACCAGTCCTACGACGGGCGTTACCTCCAGCTGGAGGACGCGCGGGTGTTCGATCTGCCCGATCCGCTGCCGGAGATCGCTGTCGCCGCCAGCGGTGGGCCGTCGGTTCGGCTGGCGGCCGAGTGCGGCGATGCCCTGTTCGCCACCGAGCCCAAGCCCGGGATCGTCGAGGACTACGCGGCCGCGGGCGGAACCGGGGCGCGTTACGCCGAGGTTCCGCTGGCCTACGCGGCGGACGAGGCCGAGGCGGCCAAGGCTGTACACGCGACCAACCGGTGGGCGCTGACCGGCTGGAAAGTGATGAGCGAGCTACCCAACCCGGTCAACTTCGCCGCCGCGACGACGACGGTCACCGAGGACGACGTGAGGGGGCAGTTCGCCTGTGGTCCCGACCCGGCGCGGCATCTGGCGGCCGCCCGCGAGTTCACCGATGCCGGCTTCGACCAGCTGGTCCTGATGAACGCCGGCCCTGACCCGGACGGCTTCTTCGACTTCTTCCGCTCGACCTTGGCGGCGCCGCTGCGAGCCCTGGCCCCGGCCGCCTAACGGCCGGTGTCCCGATTGCCGCGCAGCCGGACGGCCATCGGGACGATCGCCCACAGGACCACCAGCAGCGCGAGCCGCGCGAGCCCTACCCGGGCGACCCGGCTCGCGACGCGGACCAGCGTCTGCTTCTCCCGGTGACCGAACACGGCCCGGTGAATGCTGACCGGCATCACGAGCAGGCCGGTCGCACCGGCCGGCAGGAGGACGATGGCCAGGTACAGCGAACGCTGCTCGTGGTTCACGTCGTGAGTCGACGCGCCGGCGTGCCTGGCGGGTACAGCACGCCGGTCCAGTGGGCGTAGCTCCAGCCGGACGTACCGATGTGCGCCTGCGCGCCCAACAGCCGTACCGTCCTTCCTTTCTTCGGGTCTCAGGGCTGTCGATCGCCGGTGGTGGGGATGCGCCGGGTCCGCGTCATCGGACGCAGGCTTGGGGTCATCGGACGCAGGCTTGGGCACCGGCACACCCGGCGGCCCGGCAGCGTCCTGTCGATCAGCTCGCGTAGGCGGGCACTGACCGCGTTCGGGCGTTCGAGGATCACCGCGTGCCCGGCACCTGCCTCGACGGAGAGTTCGGCGGCCGGCACGGCCTCGGCCAGCGCCCTGCTGTGTTCCAGGGGAGTCATGAGGTCGGCGTCGCCGACGAGAAGCAGCGTGGGGACGTCCCGCAGCACACCCGTCGCCGCCAACCGGTCGTGGTCGAGCAGCGTGCGCAGGAAGGCGCCGACCACGGGGATCGGGGTGTCCGCGATCATCCTCTCGAGGCGGTCGACCACCTCGCCTGGCACGTGAGTGGTGCCGAAGCCGAGCCGTCGGGTCAGCGCCCTCGACAGGCTGCTGCCCCGCCACCGGGCCCGTTCCAGCACTGACGGGGAGTGGCGCATCGCGGCGGCCACACCGGGCAGCGTCCGGCGCGCCGCGGTGGCGACCATGGCCGGCAGGCCGAGTACCGACCTGGCCAGCCCACCCGCGCTTGTGGACAGCGGGGCCACGGCGACGATCCGGTCGCCGAACAGCTCCGGGTGCGTCTCGGCCAGCCCGAGGATGGTCATCCCGCCCATCGAATGACCGATGAGCGCGATCGGGCCGGTCGGCACCCGGTCGTCGAGGACCCGGAGCAGGTCATCGGCGAGCTGCGCGAGGGTGCAGTGCTCCGCGTCGGACGGGCCCGACCGGCCGTGCGCGCGTTGGTCGTAGCAGACCGTGCGTCCCAGATCGGCGAGATTCCGGCGCTGGGAGGACCAGGCGTCCGCGGTCATGCAGAAGCCGTGCACGAAGACGAGGGTCAGCGTCGCGTCGCTCGGGCCGATCTCGTCGACATGCAGGGACACCCCGTCGGAGGCGATCACCGTCGTCTCCCGCAGGGCGTGCGCGGCGGTCCGCGTCGGCTCCGCCGTTCGCCGCGTTCGCTCTGGGCGCCGTGCCCCGGGGACGGGGGCTGGGGAGCGCCGCATGCCGGGTGGAGCGACAGCCGTTCGGGCCTTCCGGGTCACCAGGCCCACGTCCCCACATCCATCAGTGCGATAAAAGCATCTGTGCCCCGTTCTGGGGTGGTGTATCAGTGCAGCCAGCGGCGGTGGCGCCGGCGGGAGAGCTTCGGCCAGCGGGCGGCGAAGACATCCCTGGTCAGGTGTGCCTGTTCCCGCTCGCCGCCGAGGAGAAGGCCGTAGGTGAAGGAGGATTCGCCGGCCTGGTTGGCGGCGATCGCGAACTCGCGCAGGACGCCCTGGGCGACGACGCAGTCCTGGTGCTCACCCAGGCTGTTCTGGATTTTCTTGGCTCGCCTGGTGTGCTTCGCGGCGTGTTCCCCGTAGACCGGCGTGGCCGCCTCGCTCGCGTAGCGCAGCTGCTTCGCGGCCTTCCGCGCGGCGTGCAGGGCGACGTCCTGGCTGTCGCCGGCGGGGGTGTGGAGGGCTCGATCGACCCGGCGGCGCAGCTTGCGGTCGGTTTTGCGGATCGGGGCGCGCAGGGCCGGCCCTGCCGGGCGGCGACCAAGGGCGGAATACGGTGGTTCGCCGACGAAGGCGATCAGGTCGTCGACGAAATCCAGGTACTGCGCGTCGCGCATCCAGGTCAGGGCCTGCTCCCGGCCGCGCAGGTGCTGTGCGCGCAGATGGCCCTGCACGCGGGCGGCGACGGGGCCCAGCAGGTCCCGTTCGTCGAGCGCGTCGATCCCGGCGGTGAACCGCTCGAGCTGGACCTCGCCGTCGCGGGCGGCGTTGAGCAGGAGGTTCAGTTCCCGCAGTCGGGCCTGGAGCGCGCGCGCCGGTGCTGGGTCGAACAGCCGCTGGAACGTGCGCAGGGCGCTGCGCAGCCGGCGGGCGGCGACCCGCATGTCATGAACAGACTCGGGATCGCCGAGGCGCACGCGGGCGTCAGCGGCCAGCAGGGCCCGGGTATGGGTCGCCAGATAGCCGCGGACGGCCTCACCCGCGGTTCCCCCGGCCGGGGCGCCGTCGGCGGGGAGCTCGGGGAGTTCCGGCCGCGCCGCCCGCGATCCGAGTGCCCGGGCGAGCTTGGACGGCCCGGCGGCCGGCCGGGCCCCGGCCTCACACAGCACCGCGCCGGCCGCCGGCAGGACGTCGAGGTCGTCGCCGAGGGCCTCGACCTCGATCTCCCGCCAGCGGGACAGCGTCGTCGACGTGCCCAGTGTCTGGGCGTGGACCTCGTCGTCGGCTAGTTCCGCCAGGTCCCGTCCGTCGGGGGCGCGCAGAGTGGTCGCGCGGCGGACGGTCCGCACCCTCGCGACGGGGGCCAGGGGCCTGCCGCGGGTGGTGGCGGCCACGAGGTCGGCGAACTCGCCCGGGACAGTGCCCTCGGCGGAGGGGTCCCGCTCGATCGCGTCCAGCGGACGGCTGATCTCGTCCCGGCCGGCCCCCGAGTTCTGGAACTTGAGATGCCAGCCGGCGTCATGCCCGCCCTGGCGCCGTCGCAGCGTGATGCGGTTGCGGGCAAGCCGCAGATCTTCGGTGTCGTAGTAGACGGCGTCGAGATGCTCCTCCGTCGGCCCGGCGGTCGAGGCGACCCCGGCAAGACCGGTCAGGGCCGGGACGACGAACGTCGAACTCACGTCGAACTTGGTCTCTACCTCCCGATGCCCGTGGGCCGGTGTACGCATAACACCCTCCGTGTCGGCTTTCACTTCTCCTTTCGGGCCTACCCCCTCCGATGTCGGTAACCCACCGCCCGCGGGGTGGGGTGAGACGTGCCTGCCTGGCGTACGGCGGCTCAGCGCGGTGTGAGACGGGGCTGTCCGGGTACCCGAACGAACGCCGCGAACATCATGCGCCGGCTCAGGCCAACGCGACGAGGAGCTACCCGGTGAGCCTGCTGACCAGCCTGCTGCACGACCTCGACCAGGACGAACGCGACCACCTCCGCTTCTGATCGCGCGGGACGGGGGCCGCTACTGGAACGGCGGCGCCAGCGTCCTGTTCGGCATAGACGGACCGCTGCCGAATGCCGACAGCATTCCGCGTGGTGCGTCCCGCCGCGATTGAGGCGAACGGCCACCGTCGCGCCAGGGAAGCAGTCCTCCACCCTCCCCGACGGCCGGCTGGGTTGGGGCCGTGGCGTCGAAGATGGATATGGTCCGTAGAATGCTCACTGCCTTCTGGGTGAATTTTCCAGTGATGAGGTCGTTGCAGGCCGGGTTCTCGTACATCAGTTGGACGGCGTACCGGCGTGCCCAGGCGGTGTCGACGGCGTTGTCCTGAGCAGGGACCGGTCCAACGTACGGGTGGATGTCGGGGTCCACCGGCGGCAGGGTCACCGGACCTGACGGCGGCAGCGGCGGCAGCGGTGTGGGACGCGGCGTGTTGCAGTGGGGCGAGCAGTCCACCGCAGCCGCCGCACTTGCCGGTCCGGCGCCCATGAGGACGGCTCCAGCCAGGGCGACAAGGGCGAGCAGACCGAAGACGGCCTGGCGGAAACGGCTGTAGGAGGGATGGGGATGGGGCCGGGGCATGAGAGCTCCGGACGGAAGGCGGTCAGTTGTCTTCTGTTCGGAGCAGCTCGGCTGCCGGATGATCCAGACCCGGTTTTGGCGCCAGGCGGCCAGCGTTTCCCGGAGGCAGCGCGACACGCCGCCGGCTCGGTGTGTGCGGCGTGGGCCGGCTCGCCACCCGGGTCAGGCGGCGGAATCAGCGAGGGGACGGGGCTCGTGGATGTCCCGCAGCTCGGCGTCCACGATGACGATGAGCTCGACGCGCATGCCGTCGGGATCGGTGAACCAGACGGCATGGAACGCACCCAGATCCTCCACTGTGCCGTCGCTGGCGCCGCACGCGACGAGGCGGGCGCGCAGGGTCTCGAACGCTTCCGGCGATTCGGCTGTTAGGGCAAGATGGTCGAGGTGGCCCCGGTCGAACATCGCGGGCAGCGCGGCGCTGTGGGGATTTCCGACCACCTCGGCGGGATGCAGCCAGGAATGCGGGCCGGTCCGCAGTATCGCGTGCCGGAAGGCCGGGGTCGTCTCGCTGAAGACGACGTCCAGGTCGAAGACCCCGTGATAGAAGTCGATGAACCGGTCGAGGTTCCCGGTGAGGACAGCGACGTGGTTGACGCCGACGAGCAGAGACATGTGAGATCCTTCGGTCATTCCCGGGCAGGGCAAGGTTCAAGGGTCTTCGTTCAGGGGACGTTTGTTTCGGAGGCGTTTGTTTCGGAGGCGATGCCGCCGGTTGCGTGGGCGGCAGTCGTGGGGGCGGTAAGGGCGACACCTCGGGCCCGGGCGCCTTCGAGGAGGAGCTCGAGGGCGAGAGCGGCCGACTCGGCGGACTCCGTACCGTCCATCTCCCAGAAGTCGCGCAGGGTCTGCCAGGTGGACGCGGTCGTGAGGAGCTGGACGACCGCGGCGACGCGGCGGGTGTCCTCAGCACCAAGGCCGGGCGCTTCCGCGCGGACGAGCGTGACGGCGGCGCTCTGGCGTTGCTCCCGGCTCGAGAGGCGAGCGAGCAGGCCCTCGGGAGTGAGTAGGAGTTCCCGGATGACCGGGGCTACCGCGTCGAACCCTGGAAAGGCCCGCCGTACGAGCGCGACGGCGCCCCGACCGTCGGTCGGCAGCTCACCGTCGAACCCGATCCGTCGGTTGGCCCAGGCGAAGACCGCGGCAAGCAGCGCTTCCCTTGTGGCGAAGTGCCGGTAGACGGTGCGTTCGGGAACGCCGGCCTCCTTCGCCACCTTCGCGAAGGTGAGGTCCTCCCCGGCCGTAAGCAGGGCGGCCACACCGTCGAGCACGCGTTCGCGCACGACCTCGGAGCGGGCCTCCCGCAGCGACGACTTCATGGCAGTGATGCTGCCAAGTTGGCAGTGACACTGTCAATATCTGTCAGGGAACTGTCGCCCCACCGCGCTGGTGCATGGCGCCGTCACATGGCGAGGATGAGGCGAGGCGTGGTCCCTTCCCCGGCCCCGCCCCCCGGTGCCGCCCTCCGGCCTTCGCCGGTTTCCTGGGGAGCTGGGTGTGGAATCGGGCCGCGTCGGCGGCCAGGGCCTGGGTCAGGCTGGGTCGATGCCGGGCCGGTGGATGTCGACGAGCGGCGCGGGCACGACTCCGCGCATCCCGAAGAGGCGGCCAGATATTTTGAGGTGCTGCCCGTTTCTCGGACACCGGTGTAGTCGGACTACATCAGCTTTATGCTGCTTCCTTCCCTTCGGTCTAGGTTGCGTGGTATGCGCGCTCGATGTGTTCTGGGGTGCGGTAGTCGAGAGCAGAGTGGAGTCGTTGCCGGTTGTAGAAGACCTCGATGTATTCGGCGATCGCCGTACGCGCGGCGCGGCGGGTCGGATAGGTTTCCCGGTGGACGAGTTCGTTCTTGAGTGTTCCGAAGAACGACTCCGCGGCGGAATTATCCCAACACACTCCGGTGGCCCCGACCGATGGGCGTACACCGTGGCTTTTCAGGACGCGATGGTAGGCATCCGATGTATCTTGACCGAATTCAACCGGTCGTCGCAACACCGGCCTGTTGGAGTGAGAGTAGCTGGTTGTTCATCGCTTCGGTGGGGGTCTTCCAGCGGAGGGTCTTGCGGGGCCGGTCGTTGAGGGTCGCGGCGATGGTGGCGAGTTCGTGGCGGGTCCAGCGGGACAGGTCGGTGCCCTTGGGTGCCTCTGTGTTTGTCAAGCTGACCGGGTCAGGGCGTCGTAGAGTCATCAGCTGGCGGGCCTGGGAAGTGACTTGTCCGAAGAGCTGGTGGTCGGGGTTGAGCCAGCCGCGCTGGATTGCAGAGTCGTCCCCGGGTGTCCTCCCGGGCTCGCCGCCGCACGGCGTTCGTCGGCGATCATGACGCGCCAGAGGTGGTCGGCCAGGCGGCGTTTGAGGCATCTCCTGGCTTCCCGTGGAGTTTTCCCTTCGGCGATCTTGGTTTGGTAGTAGAGGTTGCCGGGGCTGCGCAGTGTGCGGATCTGGGTGACGGCCACGGTGTGCAGTGCGGAGTTCAGCTGGCGGTCCCCGGCGCGGGAGAGCCGGTGGCGGGCTTTGCCGGCGCTGGCCACTTCGACGGGCGCGGCACCGACGTAGTTGGCGTAGGCGGCGGAGTTCGGGAATCGGGAGGGGCGCCCGGTCCTGCCGATGAGTCTTCCCGCGATGATCGGGCCGACGCCGACGGTCTTGGTCAGCGTGCTGCCGGACTCGTCGACCAGGGCGCTGATGGCCTTGGCACTGGCCTTGAGGCGGGTGTCCAAGGAGCGGATCTCGGCAACGAGGTCGCCGGCGACGGCCTTGCGGGCTCGTTCGGCGTCTCCGCTCGGGCGGACCGAGCGCAGCAGGGCGGCCGCGGTGGCCGCGGACAGGTCCTTCGGCGCGCCGCCAGCCAGCAACGCCCGCAGCAGAGCGTGCAGCTGGTTCACCGCGCGGACTCGCGCCTGGGCGAGGTTGACCCGCTGTTCGTCCAGCACGGCCAACGCGTCGGCAGCAGTTTCGGCGGCCAATGGCCGCGCGTCACCCTGGAACGCCGCCACGCAGGCTGCCGCAGCAGCGTCAAGGCGGTCGTTCTTGCGGCCCCCGCCGCGAGACAGCTGACGGACCCGTGCTGTCGCAGTGGAAGGGACGTCCACTACCTGCTCGCCACGCGCGAGCAGCCACGAAGCTAGGTGCCGGCCGAGGCCTTCGGCGTTTTCGACCGCCCACCGGCGCTGCGGCCATCGAGCGGCCCAGCTCAGCATCCGCCGGTACTCCGGCAACGTCGCGTCGATGCGGATCGAGGCGACCTGCCGATTGGTGTCGGGCTCGACCACGGTCGCTGTGTGGGTGGATTTGTGCGGATCGACGCCGATCAACATCATCGAGGGCGGCCCCTTCTCGTGACGACATGGGGATCCGCGGCCGACAGCCCGACTTCGAGATACTGCGCCTCGCCGTCACGCCTCTGTCGAGTCAAGCCGCGAACGGACACCGGCCGGGACGACACACCCAAAGCGAGCCAGCCAGCAGGCGGCAGGAAGTACTCGAGTCAACCCGACCGATGTCCTACGGCACGCTACGAGCAGCAAACCCGACCACGACACCGCTCCCCCATACAAGTCGGAAGTACTGGCGTAGCAGCCCGTCGGTGTTCTCGTTCGTGCCGCGCTGCCAGGGGCTGTGCGGGTCGGCGAAGTAGACCCCGAGACCCGTGCCGGCGGTCAGCGCGGCGTGCCCGGCCATCTCCTTACCGCGGTCCCAGGTCAGGGTCC
>NZ_SJXI01000052.1:0-68460 GCF_004337455.1 Parafrankia sp. BMG5.11
CGCGGGCGCCGCCGTGGGCGCCGCGGCGGACGGAGATGAGGGCTTCGGATTCGAGGACGCGGAAGGCTTCGCGCAGGGTGGGGCGGGAGACGCCGAACTGTTCCATGAGGACGGCTTCGGGGGGTAGGGCGTCGCCTTCGACGAGCTCACCACGGACGATCTGGCGGCGGAGCTGGGCCGCGACGAGCTCGGCGGTCTTGGGCACGCGGACCTGCTGACCGAGACCACCGCCGAGCGGGCCACCAGCGACCGCGGCACGGCCGCTCGGGCCTTTTGCCGTCCTGCCACCACGCTGGTGCTCGGCTAATGTCATTCTTCCGTGCCTCTCCGGACGGACGCGGCTCATCACGCCGCGGGCATTCCGCGTTCCCGCCGGTTCAGGTGTGCGGCCGGCCTAGATGCCCGCCCGTTGCCGGTGCCCGCTTGGTGCCCGGCGGAAGAATGATACACGTTCCGCAATGAGGAGACTGCCGAGCGCACCCTGTTGGCGTGGTCCTCCCGGTCTTCGACACTGATGTCGACCACAGTTGTCCGTGACAGTTGTCCGTCGCTGTTCTCGGTCACCGCAGTCAGCCGCCGTAGTCGGTGGCTGTTGTCCGCCGTCGCGGTTCGGCGGCGTTCGTTCGCGGTGTTGTCCGGCGGCGTTGCCTACCGGTGTTGCCCAGTGGCGTTGTCCGGTGCTGTTGTCCGACATGGTTGTGTGGGCAACTGCGGAGCGCGTAACAAGTCGTGCGAGTGGTTGTCCGAGTACGGTTGTCCGTGTATGGCCCCGCGGCGCCAACCGCGGTGCGAGTACCAGCATGTTCGCCGCGCCGCCGCGATCCGTCGTGGTCGACTGGATACCCGCGCAATCGCCGGTGCATTCGACGCCGCGCAATCTGTTTTCAGCGTCATGGCGCCGGTGTCATGGCGTCAGCTCCGTCAGCTCCGTCAGCTCCGGTGCCCCGTCAGCGTCAGCGGCGCCGATGTCGGCGCCGCTGACGGGGCCAGGGGAGTCCAGTGCCAGCGGGGGTCGGTGCCATTGCGGGCCAGTGCCGGTCGCGTCAGTGCCGGTGGTGTTGTCAGTGCGGGTGGTGATCAGTGCCGGTGGGCGGTCGCCTCCTCGACGTGCCGCCGGATGCAGGACCGGGCCAGGTGCTCGGCGAGCGCGCCCTCGCCGCGGGTGATCGCGTCGACGATCTCGGCGTGCAGCGGGTGCTGCCACCACTGCCCGAGCCGGTCGGTCTCCTCACGGGGATGCGAGAGGTCCGCCAGGACCCGGATGAACAGCTCGGCGGCCGGATTGCCCGCCAGCCGGGCGATCTCGAGGTGCAGCAGCACCGGGGCCTCCCCGGTGGAGCCCGCTGCGACCGGCGCCGGCCGGGTGCCGGCTGACCGTGTCCGCGAGCGCGCTCCCGCGGCCCGCCCGCCCGGCGTGGCCGGCTGCAGCGCACCGCGCAGCCGGGTCAGTCCGGCCGTGTCGATCCGTTCGGCGAGCCTGCGGACGGCCACGGCCTCCAGGGCGGACCAGGTCTCGCAGAGGTGCTCCGGCCGGGCACGGGCGAAGTCGAGGTAGACCCGGGCGACGTCGCGGACACCGTCGTGGTCGGGCGCGGTCACCACAAGGCCGCCGCCGGGACCGGGCCGCGGCCGAGCCACCCATCGGCTCTCCAGCAGCCGGACGGCTTCGCGCAGCACCGACCGCCCGACCTGGTAGCGCTCCATGAGCTGGGCTTCCGACCCGAGCCCCTCGCCGACCGGCCACCCGCGCCGGATGATCTCCAGCTCGATGGTGCGGGCCAGTCGGGAGGCGAGGGTGCGCTGCCCGAAGCGGGAGGTCGGTTCCTCCGGCTCGCCGACGACGAGGCCGATCGCCCCGCCGTTCTCGGCATGGCCGCCGGCGCGGCGGCCCGCGGCGTGCCCGCCGCCGAGGGCGGAGCCGACAGCGGGCGCGGCGCCGCGTGGAGAAGTCCGTGCTGCGCCGTGGAACGCGCCGGACGCTGTATTCCGGCCGGCCGGCGATAGCCCGTCAGACACTGCTCTTCCTCCGGATGAACTCGTTGGCCGACGCCGGACTTTCCGACGTCGCCGTGACTGCTCCGACGGCGGGCAGTCATCGCCGCGCCGGCGACCTGTCGACGGCGTTCGCGATGACGCCCACAGTGTGCTCGGATTCCTTTCCGGACGTGTTCCGTGCCGTTCCGGTGAGTTCCCGGTAGTCGGCACCGACGTTTGCCCCCGGCATCGGAAGCGTGTTCCAGATAAGGGGCTCCAGTCAACCGATTGCAGCTACCCATGTGGGCCAAGGGCGCGCCCGTTTGGCATCTGTGCAGCTCCGCCGCTTCGTGTCCCGGTGGCCCGGAAGCGTGACCGGAGGATGCGTGGCCGGCCGGGAATGCGCGTAGCCCGGCCGTTTCCACTGCGTGGCGGCTTCCCGCGCACCGCCGGCACGGCGCGCGGCGGTGTCGTCGGTGGTGGAGCGGCTGGGCTCTCGACATCCGGACGTGTGTCCCATGCCATCCACCGTGACCGGCACTTACAGGCCACCTACATCCTGTTCGACCGTTCGTGCGGAAAATCGACGCACTTCCGGGACGCCGATACGTGGTGGTTGCGCCCTGCCCCCGTTATCGGCTCGTGAACCACTCCGGAGTGCCGTGCCCCGGTCGCCCGCGTCGGTATTCACCGACCATTCGCCGGGTTGCGCGCCGGGACGGACCGAATTCGCGGACGGTTTGCCGCCGACGGGTTGAGGAAAGAGCGGGGCGACCTCGAGAGGCCGTCGGGCACGGGCCTCGGGGTGTGGGGCCGACGAACGCGCTTCGTAGCGGTGAGTAGCGGGTTGTTGCTCAGAGTGATTTTATTGCTCCGTGGTGACGTAGGCGTCGCATGCCACAAGGGGTCTCTGGCCTGTCACCGTAGGGACCGAAGTCCTGACCCGGGGCCGCCACGGCTCGGTGCGGCGTCTGTTACTTCCTCCGGTGTAATTCGGCGCGCAAGTTCTCGTTAGCTGAGAACTTGTGTTAGGAATGGGCGTCTTTCGGCTGGTCTGGGGGGAAATTGATCACGGTGCAGATGGCCCATCAACATTCGAGTCAGGATCTTCTGTTCGCCGCGGTGTCCGTACTGCTCGCCGTGATCGGCTCCTTCGCGGCGCTGGTGAGCGCGATGCGGATACCTTCCGCCGAGGGGCGGGCGAGGTTGCGGTGGACGATGTTGGCCGCGGTGTCTCTCGGTGGCGGCGCGGTGTGGTCCATGCACTTCATCGGAATGATCGGTTACCAGGTCGCCGACCGCGACGTGCGGTACGACCTGCCGCTCACCGGGCTGTCCCTGCTCATCGCGATCGCCGTCTCGGCGGTGGGCCTGTCGCTGGTGGCCCGGCGTCCGGACAGCCCGGTGCGGCTGGCCGTCGGTGGCGTCGTCGCCGGGCTCGGCGTCGCCGCGATGCATTACACGGGCATGGCCGCGATGCACGTCGGAAGTGACATCAGCTACCGGCACGGGCTGGTGGCCCTGTCGGTCGGCGTCGCCATCGTCGCCGCGCTGGCCGCGCTGTGGATCGCCTTCCGTGTGCTCACCGGGCTGCACGTCGTGCTGGCCTCGCTGGTCATGGCCGTGGCCGTCTGCGGGATGCACTACACGGCGATGGCCGCGACGCAGGTCCAGACGGCCGCCGTGCTGTCCCCGGTCACCGGGGCGGACCCGATCACCCTGGCGATGCTGGTGTGCGTGATCGCCTTCTCCGTGCTCGCGGTCGTGATCTTCGCCGCGCTCGGCGGGGTCACCTATTCCGATCCGTTCGCCCCGGTCCAGGAGCGCAGCCGGCATCGCGGCGGGCCCCGGCCGGGCGCCGGGCGGGTCGAGGGCGGCCCGTCCCACCGGGAGCGCCCCGGTGGCGACGGCCGGGTCGGTGGGGGTGAGCGGCCGGAGCAGGCCGATCGGGTCGGCGGAGGCGAGCGGTCCGGGACCGACGAGCGGGCCGCCTGGGCGGCGCAGCGGAGCGGTCCCCTCGAAGCGGTCACGTCGAACGCGCCGCGGGACCGGGGGCACCGGCCCGGGCCGGCCGGCCCGGCCGGCCCGGCGAACCGGCGGGATGCCCTGAAGCGGCCGGATGCCGCGGACCGTTGGGACGCCGTGGACCGGCGCGATCCGCCGGACCAGCGGGGCCCGGCCGACCCGGTCGGCTGGACGGGTGACGCCCACCATGGGTGGCGGTGACCTCCGCCAGTGCCCGCGGACGCCGTCCGCCTGCTCTCGGATCGGTGTCGGACCCCGGCCGTACGGTGGTCGGGTGAGTCTCTTCGACGCGGAGCTGGCCGAGACGCTCGCCTCCTCCGGCCCGCTCGCGGCCCGGTTACGCCCACGCGGCCTGGACGAGGTCGTCGGGCAGCGTCACCTGCTGGCGGAGGGCAGCCCGCTGCGCCGGCTGGTGGAGGGCGGCGGGACGACCTCGGTGGTGCTGTGGGGGCCGCCCGGTACCGGGAAGACCACGCTGGCGCACATCGTGTCCCGGGCCACCCGGCGCCGGTTCCGCGAGCTCTCGGCTGTCACCGCGGGTGTCAAGGACGTCCGCGCGGTGGTGGACGAGGCCCGCGAGACGTTGTCGATGTCCGGTGTACGGACGGTCCTGTTCATCGACGAGGTGCACCGGTTCACCCGTACCCAGCAGGACGCGCTGCTCCCGTCCGTGGAACGCGGGTGGGTGACGCTGGTCGCGGCGACCACGGAGAATCCTTTCTTCTGTGTTGTCTCCCCGTTGCTCTCCCGGTCGCTGCTGCTGACCCTCGAGCCGTTGACCGACGCCGACATCGCCGAGCTGGCGGAGCGTGCGGTGACCGATCCGCGCGGCTACGGCGGGCGCCTCGTGCTGGCAGAGGAGGCCCGCGAGCACCTGGTCCGGGTCGCCGGCGGTGACGCCCGGCGCGCGCTGACCGCGCTCGAGGCGGGCGCGGAGGCGGCGCTCGCCGCGGCCGGTCCGGACGGAGCCGGTCCGGACGGAGCCGGTCCCGTCCGCCTCGAGCTCGACCTCCTCGAGCGGGCGGTGGACCGCGCCGCCGTCCGCTACGACCGGGAGGGCGACCAGCACTACGACGTCGTCAGCGCGTTCATCAAGTCGATGCGCGGCGGTGACGTCGACGCCGCACTGCACTACCTGGCCAGGATGCTGGAGGCCGGCGAGGACCCGCGTTTCGTCGCACGCCGAATGATCATCCTGGCGAGCGAGGACGTCGGGATGGCCGATCCCGGGGCGCTCGGGGTCGCCGTGTCGGCGGCCCAGGCCCTCGAGCTCGTCGGGCTCCCGGAGGCACGGCTCGCCCTGGCCCAGGCGGTGATCCATCTGACGCTGGCGCCGAAGTCGAACGCGGTGATCACCGCGCTGGACGCGGCGACGGCCGACATCCGGTCGGGCCGGGTCGGGCCGGTGCCGCCGCACCTGCGTGACGCGCACTACCGGGGCGCGGCGCGGCTGGGTCACGGCGAGCGGTACCGGTATCCGCACGATCACCCGGACGGGGTGGTCCGACAGCAGTACGCGCCGGACGTCCTCGCCGGGTCGGACTACTACCACCCGACCGGGCACGGGTTCGAGCGGCGGGCGGGCGAGCGGCTCCTGCTGCTGCGCGGAGTGCTGCGGGGACAGCCGCCAGACCCCCCGGCGGACACCTCCGGCTGACCACCCGGCGCCGGCCCGTCCGGCCGGGGACGGACACGGACGGCCCGGGGGTTACCGGTGGTGCGTGCACACCGGTCGGTAAGGTCACTGGCGAACGGCACCGGCAGACCACCCGGACCACCGCACGAGGGCGCCGCACCGGACGGCGTGACGGCCGCCGTGGCAGGCGGTGCGGCGTGACGGCCGGTGCGGCGTGACGGGCGGAACGGTGTCCCGGCGGGACTGCCCCGGCCCGCGCAGGGCGGCCCCGGTGGTCCGGCCGGCCTCGGTGGCCGGTGTCACCAGGCGTTACCCGGCACTGGCGTTACCTGAGACAGGCGTTACCTACGACTGGCGTTACCGACAACGATGGAGGCGAAGCACATGTCCGGTGGTGCGGTCGCGGGCCTGATCGCCTCTGGGGCGTTCGCGGTGCTCGTGCTCTTCGCCTGCTACGTCCTGTACAAGCTCGGCAAGATCTTCGACGAGGCCGCGGCCCGGGTACGGCAGACCGGGATCGTGATCGACGAGGGCACCGCCCGGGTCCGGCAGGCGGGGGCGACCGTGGACGAGGTCAACGTCGCGCTCGCCCACGTCAACAAGGAGCTCGACCGGATCGACGCGATCACGGCGAACGTGCAGACGGTGACCACCAACGTGTCGTCGCTGACGTCGCTGTTCGCCGCCACGCTGGGCGGGCCGATCGTGCGGGTCGCCGCGTTCAGCTACGGCGTGCGGCAGGCGGTCGCGAAGCGGGCGAAGGCGGATGTCACCGCGCGCGTGTCGGCCGAGATGAAGGCGGAGAAGTCGCAGCGCCGGGCCGCGCGCCGCGCGCCCGAGGTCACCGCGTCCGGCGCGGGCGGCCGGGGTCGTCGCTGATGGGGACGAGGATGTTCTACGTCGCCCTCGGCGCGGCCACCGGGGTGCTGGTGGTGCGCCAGGTCGCCCGCGCGGTCTCCTCGCTGTCGCCGACGAGTCTGGCCGGGTCTTTCGTACAGTCGGTGCGGGAGTTCGCCGCCGACGTCGGCGAGGCGATGGCCGAGCGGGAGGAGGAGATCCGCTCCGCGCTCGGCCTCGACGACGCGGACGGCTCCGGCGACGGCGAGCGTACAGGCGCCGCCACGAGCACAGGGGCTGCCGCGAGCGACCAGGACACCGCTGCCCCGGGTCCTGACGAGTTCGACCCGGAACGGACGATGCGTCTGGTCCCCGGCGCGCGCCGGCCATGACCTCCGACCGGTCACGGCCGATCCCGGGTGCACGCCCGGCGTCGGCCGGGTGGCCGGGTGCCTTATCCCGACGACCCTGGACGACGTGAACCGATGGACACGGCCGAGATCCGCCGCCGCTTTCTGAACCATTTCTCCGAGCGGGGTCACACCGTGGTCCCGAGTGCGTCCCTGGTGGCGCAGGACCCGACCCTGCTGCTGGTGAACGCCGGCATGGTTCCCTTCAAGCCCTACTTCCTCGGGGACCTGAAGGCGCCGTGGAACCGTGCGACCAGCGTGCAGAAATGCGTGCGGACCGTGGACATCGACAACGTCGGCCGCACCGCCCGGCACGCCTCCTTCTTCCAGATGTGCGGGAACTTCTCCTTCGGTGACTACTTCAAGGCCGAGGCGATCCCGTTCGCCTTCGAGCTGATCGTCGACGGCTACGGCTTCAACCCCGACGACCTGTGGGCCACCGTCTACCTGGACGACGACGAGGCCGAGGCGATCTGGCGCACCCTGCTGCCCGCCGAGCGCATCCAGCGGCGCGGCAAGAAGGACAACTTCTGGTCGATGGGTGTGCCCGGCCCGTGCGGCCCGTGCAGCGAGATCTACTTCGACCGCGGCCCGGCGTACGGGCGCGAGGGCGGCCCGGAGGCGGACGAGGACCGCTACCTGGAGATCTGGAACCTCGTCTTCATGCAGTTCGCGCGGGGCGAGGGCAGCGAGTACGGCTACGAGATCGTCGGTGATCTGCCCGCCCGCAACATCGACACCGGGATGGGCCTGGAGCGGATGGCCACCATCCTGCAGGGTGTCGAGAACCTGTACGAGATCGACATCTCCCGTCCGGTGCTCGATGCGGCCGGCCGGCTCACCGGCACCCGCTACGGCGCCGACCCGGCTTCCGACGTCCGGCTGCGGGTCGTCGCCGACCACACCCGGACCGCGGCGATGCTGATCTCGGACGGGGTCTCACCGTCCAACGAGGGCCGCGGGTACGTCCTGCGGCGGATGCTGCGCCGGGCGGTGCGTGACGCCCGGCTGCTCGGCGCCCGCGAGCCGGTCATGGACGAGCTGTTCGGTGTGGTCCGCGCGGCGATGGGTCCGATCTACCCGGAGCTGGTCGACCAGGCCGAGGCGATCACGGCCGTCGCGGTCGCCGAGGAGACGGCCTTCCTGGAGACGCTGCGCACGGGCACCACCCTCTTCGACACCGCGGTCACCCAGGCCAGGTCCAGCGGGTCGTCCCAGCTCAGCGGCGAGTCGGCGTTCCGGCTGCACGACACCTACGGGTTCCCGATCGACCTGACCATGGACATGGCGTCCGAGGCGGGCCTGACCGTGGACGAGGCGGGCTTCCGCCGGTTGATGGAGCGCCAGCGCCAGGCGGCGAAGGCCGACCGGGCGTCCCGGCGGATCGGCAACCTGGACCTCTCCGCCTTCCGGCCGATCCTCGCCGCCTCCGGCCCGACGACGTTCACCGGCTACACCGAGCTCGGGCGCGAGTCGGGCATCGTCGGCATCGTCGGCATCGGTGACGGCGGCAGCCTGACCGCGGCCGGCGAGGGGGAGGAGGTCGGCATCCTGCTCGACGCGACCCCCTTCTACGCCGAGAGCGGTGGCCAGGAGGCCGACCTGGGCCGGATCCGGTTCGACGGCGGCGAGGCCGAGGTGCTCGACGTCCAGCGCCCGGTGCCCGACCTGGTCATGCACCGGGTGAAGGTGCTCGGCGGCGAGCTGCGCGTCGGGGCGGACGTGTTCGCCGAGGTGGACGTCGAGCGCCGGCGCGCGGTGTCGCGCTCGCACACCGCCACCCACCTCGTGCACACCGCGTTCCGCCGGGCGCTCGGGGAGTCGGCGACGCAGGCCGGGTCGCTGAACTCGCCGGGCCGGCTGCGCTTCGACTTCCACGCGCTCGGCGCGGTGCCCGACTCCGTCCTCGCCGACGTCGAGGACGAGGTCAACGAGATCGCCCTGCGTGATCTGGAGGTCCGCTGGTACGTCACCTCTCAGGAGGAGGCGCGCCGGCTGGGCGCGATGGCGCTGTTCGGTGAGAAGTACGGCGACCGGGTCCGTGTCGTGGACGTCGGGGACTACGCCCGCGAGCTGTGCGGTGGTACCCATGTGGCCAGCTCGGCCCAGCTTGGCGCGATCAAGCTGCTGTCCGAGTCGTCGATCTCGGCCGGGACGCGCCGGGTGGAAGCGCTGGTCGGCATGGACGCCTTCCGGTTCCTGGCCCGCGAGCACGTGCTCGTCTCGCAGCTCTCCAGCGCGCTCAAGGCCCGTCCGGACGAGCTCGCCGACCGGGTCGCCGACATCGTCGGGCGGCTGCGCGAGGCGGAGAAGGAGCTGGAGCGGCTGCGGGCACAGGCGGTGCTGGCCGGCGCGGCGGCGCTCGCCGCCGGCGCCGAGGACGTGGGGGGCGTGGCGCTGGTCACCGCGCAGGTGCCCGCGGGCACTCCGGCAGACGACGTCCGCCTGCTCGCCCTGGATGTGCGCGGCCGGCTCGCCGGCCGGCCGACGGTGGTCGCGGTCGTCGAGGCCGCCGGCGCGGCAGTCGTCGTGGCGACCGACGAGACCGCGCGGACCCGCGGCCTGCGGGCCGGCGACCTGGTCCGGCACTCCTGGGCCGCGCTCGGCGGCAAGGGCGGCGGCAAGCCTGACGTCGCCCAGGGCGGACGCGGTGACGCGGACATGATCCCGAAGGTCTTCGCCCGGCTGCGCGAGCTGGTCGCCGACCAGGGCGCGTGAACGACACCGGTGTGGGCCGGGGGGACACCGGCGGCGCGGCCGCGGCGTCGCCCCGGCCCGGCCCGGACCCCGTGACCGCTCCGGATTCCGCGGCCGGTTCGGATTCCGCGGCCGGTTCGGATTCCGCGGCCGGTTCGGATTCCGCGGCCGGCGGGCAGGCGGACGCGGGGCGCGGCGTGCGGATCGGGGTGGATGTCGGGTCGGTGCGGGTCGGTGTGGCGGTGAGCGATCCTGACGGTCTGCTCGCCGTGCCGGTGACAACTCTGCGCCGAGATGTGTCTCGCCGTGGCTTTGCGGACATCGACGAGCTTGCCGACATCGTCCGGGACAGGCACGCTGTCGAAGTTGTCGTCGGTCTGCCGCGTCACCTCTCCGGCCGGGAGGGCGAGGCCGTCCGGCTCGCGCGGCGGTACGCGGAGGTGCTGTCCGCGCGTGTCGCGCCCGTGCCGGTCCGTCTCGTCGACGAGCGGCTGACCACGGTCGTGGCGCATCGCAGAATGGCTGAGCGCGGACTGCGTTCCCGGGCCCGCCGTGATCTCGTGGATCAGGAGGCAGCAGTGCAGATCCTGCAGCACCACCTGGACGTCCGCCGGGCACGCGGGGGATCCGGCGGCGCCGCCTCGGGCGGTACTGGGCGGCCCCTGGATTCGGCGTGATCCGGGACGGGGACGGATTCGACGAGCTGCTCGACGGCGCGGGCTACGACGACTACGACGACCGGGACTACGACGACCGGGCGTACGAGGAGCAACGCCGTGCCGCGGCGGGTGCGCGGCGCTCCCGCCGCGGCCGCGCCGGGAGCGTGGACGGCCGCGACCGGGCCGGCCTGGCCGCGGGTGAGCGCGAGCCCGCCGGCTACGAGGACGGCTTCGAGCCGGACGAGGCCGACGCGTACGGGGCCTACGGCGGCGCCTATGACGACGACGCCGATGGCGACCCCGACGACGGGGCCGCCCCGCCGAGGCGTGGGCGTGACGATGACCGGGGGCGGCCCGATGGACGTCGGCCGGGCTCGGCTCTGCCGAAGCTGATCGGTGTGCTGGTCGTGGTCGCCGTCCTGGTCGGCGCGGGGATCTTCGGTGTCGGCAAGGTCATCGGCCGGATCGGCGGGGAGCCCGCGGCCGACTACGCGGGGTCCGGCGAGGGCATCGTCGTCGTTCAGGTTCCCGCCGGCGCCACGTCGTCGGAGATCGCGGGCCGGCTGGCCGCCTCCGACGTGATCGCCAGCCGGCAGTCCTTCGTCAACCTCGCGTCGCGGGACCAGCGCGCGCTGTCGATCCAGCCGGGCACCTACCGGCTGCGCTCGAAGATGAGCGCGGTGGCGGCGCTCGACGCGCTGCTCGACGACGCGTCCTCCGCGCTGTTCCGCTACACGATCAGCCCTGGGGACACGGTCCGGCAGGTGTTCAAGGAGCTGTCCACACGTACGGGCACGCCGGTGGCCGACCTGGAGGCGATCGCGCGCAAGCCGTCGACGCTGGGCCTGCCCGACTACGCCACGGGGCTGGAGGGCTACCTCTTCCCGTCGACCTACGACGTCGCGCCCGGCACGGACCCGGTGGACGTGCTCAAGGAGGCCGTCGCCCGGTTCCGGGCCAACGCCGAGGAGATCGACCTCGTCGGGCGCGCCGAGGCCGGGCACGTGAAGCCCCAGGACGTTGTGATCATCGCCTCCATCATCGAGAAGGAGGTGGCGAACGAGGGCGAGGGGCCCAAGGTGGCGCGGGTCATCTACAACCGGCTGAACGACACCTCGGGCCGCTTCCGGCGGATCGACATGGACTCGACCACCCGGTACGCCCTCGACGAGTACGAGGGCCCGCTGACCCAGGACCAACTCCGCCAGAACAATCCGTACAACACCCGCGCGGTCGAGGGTCTCCCACCCGGCGCGATCTCGAACCCGAGTACCTGGGCGATCGAGTCCGCGCTCAGCCCGGCACAGGGGTCGTGGTTCTACTTCGTCTCCATGCCGCAGACGCATGAGACGGTCTTCGCCACCACCGACGCGGAGTTCCAGGACGCGCTGGACGAATACCACCGCCAGGGAGGGGCCGAGTAGCCGTGGTGATCAGCTCTCGTGACCGTGCGGAGCCGGCCGGGCCGGGTCCGCACGCCGGGCGGGCGGCGGTGCTCGGCTCGCCCATCGGTCACTCCCTCTCCCCGGTGCTGCACACGGCCGCCTACGAGCGGCTCGGCCTGGACTGGACCTACACGGCGATCGAGTGCGACGAGGCCGGCCTGCCGGGCATGCTCGACCGCCTGCGTGACGAGCCCGGCTGGGCCGGGGTCTCGCTGACGATGCCGCTCAAGACCGCCGCGGTCGACCTGCTCGACGACGTCGAGCCCACCGCGGCCCTGCTCGGCGCCGTGAACACCGTGGTCGTCCGGGAGGACGGGCGGCTCGCCGGGTTCAACACCGACGTCGACGGCGTCGGGTACGCGCTGCGGCGGCTCACCGGCGGCGCGGCCCCGGTCCAGCCGCTGGTGCTCGGGGCCGGCGGGACGGCGCGGGCAGTGGTCGCCGCGCTCGCCCGGGTCGGTGCCACTCGGGTCGCGATCGTGGCGCGCCGCCCCGACGCGGTCGCCGAGCTCGTCGGCATCGGCGCCCGGCTCGGCGTCTCGGTCACGGCGCTGCCCTGGGACATCCTCAGCGGCGGGATGCCGGCTGGGCCGGACCTGGTGGTCGCCACGACCCCCGCCGGGGTGACCGACGAGCTCGCGCGTCGCCCGTGGCCGGTGACCTGCGCGTTGCTGGAGCTCCTCTACCACCCCTGGCCCACGGCGCTGGCGGCCTGCGCCTACCGCGGCGGTGCGCGGGTGGTCGGCGGCCTCGAGGTGCTGGCCGGCCAGGCGGTCGGCCAGGTGTGCCACTTCACCGGCCGCCCGGTGGACGAACGGGTCCTGCTCGCCGCCGGCCACGCGGCGCTGTCGGCCCGCGTCGCGAGCCGGATCGGATGAGCCCGGCGGTCGGATGAGCACGATGGTCAGGTGAACAGGGTGGTCAGGTGAACACGGTGGTCGCCGCCACCGTGGCGGCCGCGGTCTGCGCCGCGCTGCCGATCCCGCTGCTGCCCCGGGTCGTCGACTCCTTCGATCCGGTGGACGGCCGTTTGCCGCGCCGGGCGACCCCCGCGCCGGCCGTGCTCGGCGCCGTCACCGCCGTCCTGATCGCCGCCGTCGCCGCGTCGACCTACCCGCACCCGGGACGTCTGCCCGCGTACCTGTACCTGACGGTCGTCGGGGTCGTGCTTGCCGCCGTGGACCTGCGGGTGCACCGCCTGCCGGACGTGATCGTGCTGCCCTCGTACGCCGTGCTGGCCGCGCTGCTCGCCGTGCCCGCGCTGGCCGAGGGCGCGCCCGGCCGCTGGCCGCGGGCGCTGCTCGCCGGCGCCGTGGCCTGGCTGTTGTACGCGGGTCTGCGCCTGCTGCCGGGGGCCGGGCTGGGGCGGGGGGACGTGAAGCTCGCCGGGCTGCTCGGCGTGGCGACGGGCTGGCTGGGCTGGTCGGCCGTCGTGGTGTGGCTGGTCGCGACGACCATGATCTCCGGTGCGGTGGTCCTCGTGCTGCTGGCGCTGCGCCGCGTGTCCCGCCGTGATCCGATCGCCTACGGCCCGTTTCTGCTGTTCGGGGCGCTGATCGCGGTGCTCGGCGTGGGCTGGGAGCCGGCCGGCTGAGCGATCTCCGGCCCGCGACGGGGGCTCGTACCGGACCGGCCGTGAAAGACTGGCAGGCATGGTGCGTTGGTTGACAGCGGGGGAGTCACACGGCCCCGCACTGGTTGCGACGGTCGAGGGGTTGCCGGCGGGCATCCGGGTGTCCAGCGCGGACATCGGCGCCGAGCTGGCCCGGCGCCGTCTCGGCCACGGTCGCGGCGCCCGGATGAAGTTCGAGCAGGATGAGATCGAGCTGCTCGGCGGCCTGCGGCACGGGGTCAGCCTGGGCGGCCCGGTGAGCGTCGTCGTGCGCAACACCGAGTGGCCGAAGTGGGAGCGGGTGATGGCGCCCGACCCGATCGACCCGGCGGAGCTGGAGGGGTTGGGCCGCAACGCCCCGCTCACCCGCCCGCGCCCGGGTCACGCCGACCTCGCCGGCATGCAGAAGTACGGCTTCGACGACGCGCGGCCGGTGCTGGAGCGGGCGAGCGCCCGGGAGACGGCCGCCCGGGTCGCGCTGGGCACGGTCGCCAGGGCGCTGCTGCGCCAGGCGTACGGCATCGAGGTGGTCTCGCACGTCGTCGCGATCGGCGCGGTCGAGGTGCCACCCGGCACGCCGCCGCCGACCTCGTTGGCCGTCGTCGACGCCGACCCGGTGCGCTGTGCCGACCCGGCCAGCAGCGCGCTCATGGTCGCCGAGATCGACGCCGCCCACCGCGACGCGGACACCCTCGGCGGCATCGTCGAGGTGCTGGCCTACGGCTGCCCGCCGGGGCTGGGGAGCTACGTCCACGGCGACCGCCGGCTCGACGCGCGGCTCGCCGGCGAGCTGATGGGCATCCAGGCGATCAAGGGCGTCGAGTTCGGTGACGGTTTCCGCACCGCGCGCCGGCGCGGATCGGTCGCCCACGACGAGATCGAGCCGCTCGAGGGGCCGGGCCGGCGGGTCCGGCGGGCCAGCGATCGCGCCGGCGGCGTCGAGGGCGGGATGACGACGGGCGAGCCGCTGCGCGTCCGCGCGGCGATGAAGCCGATCTCGTCCCTGTCGAAGCCGCTGGCCACGATCGACGTCGCAACCGGCGACCCGGCGGTCGCCATCGCCCAGCGGTCGGACGTGTGCGCGGTGCCGGCGGCCGGCGTGGTCGCCGAGGCGATGGTCGCCCTCGTGCTCGCCGGCGCAGCGCTGGAGAAGTTCGGCGGCGACTCGGTGGAGGAGACCCGGCGCAACTACGAGGGCTACCTGAAGTCGCTGGCGGTGCGTTGACCATGCGCGCGGAGAGCGGGGCGCGGGCCGACGGGCCGGGGGCAGCTGTGTCCGGCCCGGTCGCCGTGCTGGTCGGCGCGCCGGGGGCGGGTAAGAGCACCGTCGGTATGGCGGTCGCGGCGCGCCTCGGGGTGGCCTTCCGCGACACCGACGCCGATGTCGAGTCGAACCTCGGAATGAGCGTCTCGGACGTGTTCCTGGAGCACGGCGAGGAGTACTTCCGCGCGGCGGAGCGGGCGGCGGTGCTGACCGCCCTGGCCGAGCACCCGGGTGTGCTCGCCCTGGGCGGCGGGGCAGTGCTGGACGCCGGCGTCCGCGCGGAGCTGGCCCGGCACTGGGTCGTCTACCTCGACGTGACCGCGTCTGACGCGGCGAAGCGGGTCGGGCTCGCGCGTGACCGGCCGCTGCTCGTGGAGGGCCCGCGGACCCGGCTGGCCGCGCTGCTGAAGGCCCGCCGTCCGCTGTACGAGGAGGTGGCCGCGATCACCGTGGACACCGCCGCCCTCGGGATCGACGACGTCGTCGCCGCGATCCTGATCGAGCTCGCCGGGAGGGCGGGGCACTGATGTGCGCGATGAAGGTTTCCGACATGGTCCGCATCCAGGTCACCCCGTCCGGTGACCGGGCCTACGACGTGGTGCTGGGCGAGGGCGCCCTCTGCGAGCTACCGGCGCTGGCCGCGGGGCGCACCCGGGTCATGGTCATTCACCCGCGAGCGCTGCGGGCCACCGCCGCGGCGGTCATCGCCGAGCTGCGGGCCGGCGCCGGTGCCGGCGTCGAGACGCACGCGTTCGAGGTGCCGGACGGCGAGGAGGCCAAGCAGCTGCGGGTCGCGGGCGCCTGCTGGGACGCCCTCGGCCGTGTCGGCTTCACCCGCGACGACCTGGTGGTCGGGCTCGGCGGCGGGACGACGACCGACCTGGCCGGGTTCGCCGCGGCGGGCTGGCTGCGTGGTGTCGACGTCATCCAGGTGCCCACCACCGTGCTCGGGATGGTCGATGCGGCGGTCGGCGGCAAGACGGGTATCGACATCGAGGCGGGCAAGAACCTCGTCGGCGCCTTCCACCAGCCGCTGGCGGTGCTCTGTGACCTGTCGACCCTGGCCAGTTTGCCGGCGGTCGAGGTCCGGGCCGGGCTCGCCGAGGTCGTCAAGGCCGGGTTCATCGCCGATCCGCGCATCCTCGAGCTGCTGGAGGCCGATCCGACCGGGTCGGCGCGGCTGCCCGAGCTCGTCGAGCGGTCGATCCGGGTCAAGGCGGCGGTGGTGTCCGGCGACCCGCGCGAGGCCGGCCGGCGCGAGATCCTGAACTACGGGCACACCCTCGCCCACGCGATCGAGAAGGTCGAGAACTTCTCCTGGCGGCACGGCGCGGCGGTCTCGGTCGGCATGGTCTTCGCCGCCGAGCTCTCCCGGCTCGTCGCCGGGCTCGACCGCGCGACCGCCGATCGCCACCGCGAGCTGCTGCGGGCCATCGGGCTGCCGGTGGAGTACCGGGGGGACCGCTGGCCGGCGTTGCTCGACGCGATGCGGGTCGACAAGAAGACCCGGGGCCGGCGGTTGCGTTTCGTTGTGCTCGAAGCGCTCGGCCGGCCGCGCGGATTCGACGATCCCGAGCCCGGCCTGCTGCTGGCCGCGTACGGCTCGGTCGCCGCGGGCGGTGTGAGCGCTACCGGGAGCTGACCGTTCGGCTGGCACCGCGCGTGGTCCGCCGTGGGCTGCGAGGCGGCCATGCCCTCGATCTGTAGACTTTGCCGCGGCCTGACCCGGTGACGGGCGGCGGGCCGGCGATCGACCAGCTGACGGTCGGTCGACAACACGGCGATCGGTCATACGGCGATTAGGCCTACGGCGATCGGCCGGACGGCGACCGGAACGGAGAGACACGCGCAGTGGCGACAACGAACGACCTGAAGAACGGCATGACGCTCGACATCGACGGGGTGTTGTGGAACGTCGTCGGATTCCAGCACGTCAAGCCGGGCAAGGGCGGGGCGTTCGTCCGGACGACGCTGAAGAACGTGCTCACCGGCAAGGTGGTCGACCGGACGTTCAACGCCGGAATCAAGGTGGACGTCGCGACCGTCGACCGCCGCGAGATGACCTACCTCTACCGTGACGGCGCCGACTTCGTGTTCATGGACAGCGAGTCGTACGACCAGATCCCGGTCCCTCCGGGAGTGGTCGGCGGGGTTGCCGACTACATGCTGGAGAACACGATTGCCACCGTCGCGCTGCACGACGACGCGCCGCTGTACGTCGAGCTTCCGGCGAGCGTCGAGCTGACCATCTCCGCGACGGACCCGGGCGTCCAGGGCGACCGCTCGACCGGCGGCACCAAGCCGGCGACGCTCGAGACCGGCGCGAACATCCAGGTGCCGCTGTTCATCACCACCGGCGAGAAGGTCAAGGTCGACACCCGCGACGGCCGGTACCTGGGCCGGGTGACGAGCTGAGCGCCAGGTCCAAGGCCCGCAAGCGGGCGCTGGACGTCCTCTACGAGGCGGACATGCGCTCGGTGCGGGCGATGGAGACCCTTGCCGCGCACCGGGCGCAGGCCGACCCGCCGGTGCCGGACTACACCTCGGACCTCGTCGAGGGCGTGGTGGCCCACCTGGCCGAGATAGACGCGCACATCGCCCGGTTCGCCCAGGGCTGGACACTGGACCGGATGCCCCCGGTGGACCGGAACATCCTCCGGATCGCGGTGCTGGAGCTGTTCTGGCGTTCCGACGTGCCGGACCGGGTCGTGATCGACGAGGCGGTGAGGCTGGCCAAGACGATCTCCACCGAGCGGTCGCCGGCATTCGTCAACGGCCTGCTGGCGAGCCTGCTCAAGGAGAAACCGGTGCCGGAGGGAAGCCCTCGGGCAGCCGGGGCGGCTGAGGCCGTGGGCGGCGAGTCGGCCGAGGCCTGAGCTCGCGTACCGAGGCTCGCGCCTGAGTCTGCGCGGTGTCCCGGTACGTCACGGATGTGACGTACCGGGTCGTCCCCCAGAAGATCCCTGGTGCTGGTGCTGGTGCTGTGCGTGCCACCGCTGGGTGGTGGAGCGGAGCGACGGTACCCCCCGGTGACCGTCCGCCCGTGGTGCCTGGTGCGTCCGGATGCCCGGGCCGGGCATCCGGGTGTGGAACCAGCCGACGGCGGGACTAGGCGTCCGACGCGGCCGGCTCGCTGCCCTGCTCCGGCGAGAGAACACCCCAGGACACGAGCTGCTCGGTGAGCTTGCTCGGGGAGGTGTCGTAGATGACCGCGAGGGAACGCAGGTCCTCGTAACGGATTGAGAGCACCCGGCCGTTGTAGTCGCCGCGCTGGCTCTGGATGGTGGCCGCGTACCGCGCGAGCGGACCGCCCTGCTCCTTGGGAACCTGCGCGAGACGTTCAAGGTCGAGGACGATGCGCGGGGACTGCTCGAGGGGCGCCACGGTGGAGCCTTCGGGGAGCAGCTCCCCTACCGGCACGCCGTAGAACTCGGCCAGTTCAGACAGGCGCTGGACGGTGACGGCGCGGTCTCCACGCTCGTAGGAGCCCACCACGACGGCCTTCCAGCGACCGTGCGACTTCTCCTCGACGCCATGAAGCGAGAGCCCCTGCTGGGTGCGTATCGCGCGCAGCCGAGCACCGAGCGCCTTCGCATAGTCGGACATCGAAGTGCCCACTCCTGTCGTGGTCGATCAGCTGGAACCGGGGCTCTTGCCGCCGGCGGTTACCGATAGTAGTGCCCGCCAGGTTGAGGCTCGACACCCGGGGGGTCGTGTCGCCTCTTTCTTTGTACCACTTTCTGTAGCCTCCTGGTTGCGGCTGGCATTAGCGCCGCTGGCACTTCCCGGATGGGGCGCCGGCCGGTGCGTTTCGTCTATCTACGGTGACGTGTAGTGACGATTTTGATGCTCGGTATGCGGAGCATCGTGACCCGTGTCACTCTCAGCAACGGCTCTCGCGGGCTGGTTGAAGCGTCCGTGGAATCCGTCCGTACCGGGCCGACGTCTTGCGTGGCCCCGGCCCTCAGGCCTGCTCGACCGGTCCCTTGGGCCCGGAGGCGGCTGGTACGGTCGCGTGGACCGCTCCTTTAAGGACCGTCCAGTGAGGCGGGGAAGGAGGGACACCTCGTGGCCTCGGCCGCACAAGGCGACCCTGCCCGGAACACGACCGGGCGTACCGGGCGTACCGCCCGTCCACGGGACGAGCTCCGTGCCGGGACGGCCGATGTGAGCAGCACCCCCACCGGGTCCGAGGGGCTCACCGGGTCCGAGGGGCTCGGCATCACCCGCACCGTGCTCTCCGCCGCCGACATGAACCGGGTCGTGAGCCGGATGGCGCACCAGGTGCTGGAGAAGACCTCCGGCGGCGACGGCGTGGTCCTGCTCGGCATCCCGACCCGCGGCGTGCCGCTCGCGGAACGGCTGGCGCGTCGGGTGGCCGCGGTCGAGGGCGTGACCCTTCCCGTGGGCTCCCTGGACCCGACCATGTACCGGGACGACCTGCGGCTGCGCGGCGTGCGCCCCCTCGAGGTGACCGAGATCCCCGACTGCGGGGTCGACGGGATGGTCGTCGTCCTGGTCGACGACGTCCTCTACTCCGGGCGCACCGTCCGGGCCGCGCTCGACGCACTGTCCGCCTATGGCCGCCCCCGCGCTGTGCAGCTCGCCGTCCTGGTCGACCGGGGCCACCGCGAGCTGCCCATCCGCGCCGACTACGTGGGGAAGAACATGCCCACCTCGCGCCGCGAGTCGGTCGCCGTCCGGCTCCGGGAGGTCGACGGCGCCGACGCCGTCCTCATTGTCTCGTCGGACGCGCCGTGACCGCGCACGCGACCCCGCGCCGCCGCCCGAGGTGGTGGGTGTGATGAACCATCTGCTTTCCACCGCGGATCTCAAGCTCGACGACGCGCTGCTGGTGCTCGACACGGCGGACCGCATGGCGCGGGTCGCGGACGCGCCGGTCCGCAAGCTGCCGACGCTGCGCGGCCGGACCGTGGTCAATCTGTTCTTCGAGGACTCCACCCGTACCCGCACGTCCTTCGAGGTCGCCGCCAAGAGGCTGTCGGCAGATGTGATCAATTTTTCGGCCCGGGGGTCAAGCGTGTCGAAGGGCGAGAGCCTGAAGGACACAGCGCAGACCCTCGAGGCGATGGGCGCGGACGCCGTCGTCTGCCGTCATCCCGCGAGCGGCGCCCCGCACCGGCTGGCCAGCTGGGTGCGCGGCAGCGTCGTGAACGCCGGTGACGGTACGCACGAGCACCCCACCCAGGCGTTGCTCGACGCCTTCACCATCCGCCGCCGGCTCGGCCGGCTGGACGGGCTGGCCGTGACGATCGTCGGGGACGTCCTGCACTCGCGGGTGGCCCGCTCCAACGTCTGGCTGCTGACGACCCTCGGTGCGCGGGTGACCGTGGTCGCCCCGCCCACGCTGCTGCCGCTCGGTATCTCCGGGTGGCCCGTCGAGGTGTCCTACGACCTCGAGTCGGTCCTGCCCAAGAGCGACGTGGTCATGATGTTGCGTGTGCAGCGGGAGCGGATGTCCGCGGCGTTCTTCCCGACCGAGCGGGAGTACAGCCGCCGTTACGGCCTCGACGCGGACCGGGCCGCGCTCATGCCCGAGCACGCCCTGGTCATGCACCCCGGGCCGATGGTCCGCGGGATGGAGATCGCCTCCTCGGTGGCCGACTCGCCGCGCTCGACGGTGGTCGAGCAGGTCGCGAACGGCGTGAGCGTCCGCATGGCCGTCCTCTACCTGCTGCTCGGCGGCAGCGGCGCCGAACGGGAGTCCTCATGACATCGGTGATCGTGGTGCGTGGCGTCCGTCCGCTGGGTGGTGACGCGCGGGATCTGGTGATCGCCGACGGGACGATCGCCGCGGTCGCGCCGGCCGGGGGCGGCGAGCGCACCGGCGTCGTGGCCGAGGCCGCCGCGGGCTCCGCCGACGGGACCCGTCCCGCCCCCCTGGTCGTCGACGCCACCGGGCTCGTGGCGCTGCCCGGGCTGGTCGACCTGCACACCCACCTGCGCGAGCCTGGCCGGGAGGACGCCGAGACGGTCGACTCCGGTACCCGCGCGGCGGCGCTCGGCGGCTACACGACGGTGTTCGCGATGGCCAACACCGACCCCGTCGCCGACACCGCCGGGGTGGTCGAGCAGGTGTGGCGGCTCGGCCAGGACGCCGGGCACTGCGACGTGCGCCCGGTCGGCGCGGTGACCAGGGGGCTCGCCGGCGAGCGGCTCGCTGAGCTGGGCGCCATGGCCTCCTCCGCGGCGACGGTCCGGATGTTCTCCGACGACGGTCACTGTGTGTCCGACGCGTTGCTCATGCGCCGCGCGCTCGAGTACGTCAAGGCCTTCGACGGTGTGATCGCGCAGCACGCGGAGGAGCCGAGGCTGACCGCCGGGGCGCAGATGAACGAGGGCGCCATGGCCGCGCGGCTGGGCCTGCCCGGCTGGCCGGCCGTCGCAGAGGAGGCGATCATCGCCCGGGACGCCCTGCTGACCGGGCACGTCGGGTCGCGCCTGCACATCTGCCACGTGTCCACGGCGGGCTCGGTCGAGCTCATCCGGTGGGCCAAGGCGAAGGGCTGGCGGGTGACCGCGGAGGTCACCCCGCACCACCTGCTGCTCACCGAGGAGCTCGTCGCCTCGTACGACCCGGTGTACAAGGTCAATCCGCCGCTGCGCACCGAGGCCGACACAGAGGCACTGCGAGCCGGGCTCGCGGACGGCACGATCGACTGTGTGGCCACCGATCACGCCCCGCACGCCTCCGAGGACAAGGAGACGGAGTGGGCCGCCGCCCGGCCCGGGATGCTCGGCCTCGAGACGGCGCTGTCCATCGTGATCCAGACCATGGTCGAAACCGGCCGGCTCGACTGGGCCGGTGTCGCCGACCGGATGGCGTTGGCGCCGGCCCGGATCGGCGCCGTCGCCGACACGCCGCGTGACCCGGCGAGCTTCGCCCAGGTGGGCGCGCCCGCCACCCTGACCCTGCTCGACCCGGAGGCGCGACGGGTGATCGATCCACTCGCCGTCGCCAGCCGGAGCAGCAACACTCCGTACGGTGGCCGCACGCTGCCCGGTGCCATCCGGGCGACGTTCCTGCGAGGCCGGCCCACCGTGCTCGACGGGAAGATCATATGACCTCCGCCTCACGATCCACATCCCTGCCGGGGATCACCCCGTTCGCGCTGGCCGGCCCCGTGCTGGCCGCCGGTGGCAAGGATCAGACGGGCCTGCACCTGCTCCTCGCCTTCGGCCTGTTGCTGCTGGTCGTGGCAGTCGTGGGCGCGATGCGACGGGCTTGGCGCGGCCGTGCGCAACAGCAGGAGGAGAACCTGCCGGACCTGCCCGAGCCGCCGGAGCAGACCGGGAACGTGCTGGCCGCCCCGCTGCGTGGGCGCTACCTCGGCACGGTGGACGCCGGCCACTGGCGGGAGTGGATCGCCGCGCGCGGCCTGGCCGGGCACGACGGCGACTACATCGCCGTCTACGAGCTTGGAGTGCGGGTCGACCGGGACGGCGAGGCGTTCTGGATCCCCCGGGAGGCCGTGCGGGGCGCCCGTCTCGAGCGGGCGCACGCCGGGAAGGTCGCCGCGCCGAGCCGGCTGATCGTGGTCGCGTGGTCGTTCGAGGGCCGGGAACTGGAGGCCGGCTTCCGCGGCGAGGACCGGGCCCGCCAGCCGAAGGTCGTCCGCTCCGTGCACGACCTCATCGGGCCGGCGCCCGCCCGGCCGATGTCCGGCGACATCACCTCGCCGCACGCCCTGCCCCGGCCGCGCAACCGGCTGCGGCCCCGCGTGCCGGCGCCGGCACGCCCGGCCGAGCCCGGCGCGCCGGCCGCCGCGGCCCCCGCCCGCGGGCAGCGTCCTGATCTCGCCGCGGTGGCTCCGGGCGGGCCCGCGACGATGCCGATCCCGGTCAACGGCCGCCAGCCCCGGTCGGAGCGGGCCGGGTGGCGCCGCGGTGGCGCCGCGGCCAGTCAGGGCGCCGCCGCCGAGACCCACGCCGGCCAGCGCGGATACGGCGCGGACGCGCCCGGCACGGGCGCCTCCGGCGGCTACGACACCGCTGCCCACGGGACGGGTGCCCTTGGGACGGGTGCCCAGGACACGGGCGCCTACGACATCCGCGCCCACGTCACCGGAGCGCACAGCATCAGTACCGACAGCACCGGCGCCCACGGCACCGGCGCCCACGGCACCGGCGCCCACGGCACCGGCGCCCACGGCACCGGCGCCCACGGCACCGGCGCCCACGGCGCCGGCGCGTACGACACCGGCTCCCATCGTGCTGGCGGGTACGGGACGGGCTCGCACCGGACGGGTGCGTACGACACCGGCGGTTACCGGCCAGGTGCCCACGACGTGGGCGCCCAGGGCTCCCAGGCCGTGAGCGGCGGGACGGCCGGCTACGACACCGCCGGCTACAGCACAGCCGGCTATGACACGGCCGGGTACGGGACTGACAGCTACGACCTGCGACGCCAGGGCACCGGCGGGCTGGACGCGCGCGGCCACGCCACCGGCGGGTACGGGCGCCCCGGCGCCCCCGGGCCGGCCGCTCCCGACCAGGGGGCGCTCGACTCGGCCGCGTACCACCTGGGTGCCGGCGACGCCGGCGTCCACAGCTCGGGTGCCTACAACTCCGGCGCCTACGGCTCCGGTGCCAACGACACGGGTGCCCACGACTCGCGTGGATACGGCCAGGGCGCATATGACCAGGGCCGGCGCGACCCGGGCGGACGTGACCAGGGTGGATACGACCGGGAGGCGTACGCCTCCCGCGGCCGGGCCGGCACGCCACCGGCCGTCGGCGTGCCGGGTGACCAGGGGAACTACTGGCGGACCGGCGCCGACCCGGCGGAGCGGCCGCGCGACCAGGGGACCGACGCGTTCACCGCACCGCCCGGTGAGGCCTCGTACCGACGGGAGGAGTACCCGTGACAGCGGCGCCCTGGCGGTCTGCCAGGGGTGGAGGGGGCCTGGCCGGCGGCCGGGCACGACGGATCGATGCGGGGGTGAGCCGGTGACCGGCTTGGACAGGCAGCCGGCTCCGCCGGAGCGGGAACAGGCCCGGCGCGGGCCGGGAGCGCCCCGCCGCGCGGTGCTCATGCTCGAGGACGGCCGGAGCTTCGCCGGGGACGCGTTCGGCTCGGTCGGCGAGGCGTTCGGCGAGGCGGTCTTCTCCACCGGGATGACCGGCTACCAGGAGACCCTCACCGACCCGTCGTTCCACCGTCAGGTCGTGATCATGACGGCGCCGCACATCGGCAACACCGGGGTGAACGACACCGACTACGAGTCCGACCGCATCCAGGTGGCCGGCTTCGTCGTGCGGGACCCGAGCCGGCTGGCGTCGAACTGGCGCGCCCAGCGCACCCTGGACGACGAGCTCGAGAACGCCGGCGTGGTCGGGATCAGCGGGGTCGACACCCGCGCGCTGACCCGTCACCTGCGCGAGCGCGGCGCGATGCGGTGCGGGGTCAGCAGCACCGACACCGATCTCGACTCGCTGCTCGACCGGGTGCGGGCGTCGCCGGAGATGGTCGGCGCGGACCTCGCCCCGGAGGTCAGCACGGACCAGCCCTATGTCGTCGAGGCGCGGTCGGGCCTGCCGGTCTTCACCGTCGCCGCGCTGGACCTGGGCATCAAGCGGAACACCCCGCTCTCCATGGCCGCGCTGGGCTGCGAGGTGCACGTGCTGCCGGCCCGCAGCACGGCCGCCGAGCTGCTGGCCCTCTCGCCCGACGGGGTCTTCCTCTCGAACGGCCCGGGTGACCCGGCCCGCGCGGACTACGCGGTCGAGACGCTCACCGGGGTGCTGGAGGCCGGTGTCCCGGTCTTCGGGATCTGTTTCGGCAACCAGGTCCTCGCCCGGGCGCTGGGCTTCGAGACGTACAAGCTGACCTACGGCCACCGCGGCGTGAACCAGCCGGTCGCCGACACCCGGACCGGCCGGATCGCGGTCACCAGCCACAACCACGGCTTCGCGGTGCGCGCGCCGCTGACCGGTACGACCGACACTCCCTACGGGCGGGTCGAGGTGAGCCACGTGGCGCTCAACGACGACGTGGTGGAGGGCCTGACCTGCCTGGACGTGCCGGCGTTCAGTGTCCAGTTCCATCCCGAGGCGGCGCCTGGCCCACACGACGCCCAGGGACTGTTCGACCGGTTCTGCGGCCTGATGGCGGCCGGCCGGCGGAAGCGGGGAGAAGGCTGATGCCCAGGCGCGAGGACCTGCGCTCCGTGCTGGTGATCGGCTCCGGGCCGATCGTCATCGGCCAGGCGTGCGAGTTCGACTATTCCGGGACGCAGGCGTGCCGGGTGCTGCGGGCCGAGGGCCTGCGGGTGATCCTGGTCAACAGCAACCCGGCCACGATCATGACGGACCCGGAGATCGCCGACGCGACCTACGTCGAGCCGATCACGCCGGACATCGTCACGAAGATCATCGAGCGGGAGCGGCCGGACGCCATCCTGGCCACCATGGGCGGGCAGACGGCGCTGAACACGGCGGTCGCCCTGCACGACGCCGGGGTGCTCGAGCGCTTCGGCGTCCGGCTCATCGGCGCCAACATCGACGCGATCCGCTCCGGTGAGGACCGGCAGGCATTCAAGGACATCGTCGCCTCCGTCGACGGCGAGACGGCCCGCAGCGCGATCTGCACGACCGTGGCGGAGTGCCTGGCCGCGGCCGAGGAGTTCTCCTACCCGGTCGTGGTGCGGCCGAGCTACACCCTCGGCGGTGCCGGCAGCGGGTTCGCCCACGACCCCGACGAGCTGCGCCGGATGTCCGCGGACGGGCTGGCGGCCAGCCCGACCACCGAGGTGCTCGTCGAGGAGTCGGTGCTCGGCTGGAAGGAGTTCGAGCTCGAGCTCATGCGGGACCGCGCCGACAACGTGGTCGTCGTGTGTTCGATCGAGAACATCGACCCGATGGGCGTGCACACCGGTGACTCGGTGACCGTCGCCCCGGCGATGACCCTGACCGACCGCGAGTACCAGCGCATGCGGGACATGTCGATCGCCGTCATGCGCGCCGTCGGGGTCGACGCGGGCGGCTGCAACATCCAGTTCGCGGTCGACCCGGCCACCGGACGTCTCGTCGTCATCGAGATGAACCCGCGGGTGTCCCGTTCGTCCGCGCTGGCCTCGAAGGCGACCGGCTTCCCGATCGCGAAGATCTCGGCCAAGCTGGCGCTGGGCTACACCCTCGACGAGATCCCCAACGACATCACCCGCACCACCCCGGCGGCCTTCGAGCCGACCCTCGACTACGTCGTGGTGAAGGTGCCGCGCTTCGCGTTCGAGAAGTTCCCGGGCGCCGACACGATGCTGACCACGACGATGAAGTCCGTCGGGGAGGCGATGGGGGTCGGGCGCAGCTTCGCCGAGGCCCTGCAGAAGGCGCTGCGCTCGATGGAGCAGTCGGGCCTGGCGTTCACCTTCGACCCGCCGGGCCGGTCCGCGGCGGAGCTGCTCGACGCGGCCCGCACCCCGCACGACGGGCGGCTGCACACCGTCCAGCAGGCGCTGCTGGCCGGCGCGACGCCCGCCGAGGTGACCGATGCCACCGGCATCGACCCCTGGTTCGTCGACCAGATCGTGTTCATCAACGAGATCGCCGCGTCGCTGGTCCGCAACCCGGACGGCATCCGCCGCGCCAAGCGCGCCGGGTTCTCCGACGCCCAGCTCGCGGGCCTGCTCGGCACCAAGGAGGACGTGGTCCGGTCGTTCCGGCACCGGGCGGGCATCCGTCCCGTCTACAAGACGGTCGACACCTGCGCCGCCGAGTTCGCCTCCGCGACGCCGTACCACTACTCGTCCTACGACTCCGAGACCGAGGTCGCGCCGAGCGAGAAGCCCCGGGTGATCGTGCTCGGCAGCGGGCCGAACCGGATCGGGCAGGGCATCGAGTTCGACTACGCCTGTTGCCACGCGGTGATGGCGCTCTCCGAGGTCGGCTACGAGACCGTGATGGTCAACTGCAACCCGGAGACGGTCTCCACCGACTACGACACCGCCGACCGCCTCTACGTCGAGCCGTTGACCGTCGAGGACGTCCTGGAGGTCGTGCACGCCGAGTCGCAGGCGGGGCCGCTGGCCGGGGTGATCGTGTCGCTGGGCGGCCAGACCCCGCTGGGCATCGCCGCCGCGCTCGCCGACGCCGGAGTCCCGCTCGTCGGCACGCCACCGAAGGCGATCCACCTCGCGGAGGACCGCGGCCAGTTCGGGCAGGTGCTCGCCGCCGCCGGCCTGCCCTCGCCGCCGCACGGGGTGGCCACCTCCTACGCCGAGGCGCGCACGGTCGCGGACCGGATCGGCTACCCGGTGCTGGTGCGGCCGTCCTACGTGCTCGGCGGGCGGGGCATGGAGATCGTCTACGACGACCCGATGCTGCGCGACTACATCGAGCGCGCCACGCAGATCTCGCCGGAGCACCCGGTGCTGGTGGACCGCTTCCTCGACGACGCGGTCGAGATCGACGTGGACGCGCTCTACGACGGCTCCGAGCTCTACCTCGCGGGCGTGATGGAGCACATCGAGGAGGCCGGGGTGCACTCCGGCGACTCCGCCTGCGCGCTGCCGCCGATCACCCTCGGGCGCTCGGAGCTCGACCGGATCCGCGAGTCCACCCGGCTGATCGCCGAGGGGGTGGGCGTACGCGGGCTGCTCAACGTGCAGTACGCGCTGCAGTCCGACGTGCTCTACGTGCTGGAGGCCAACCCGCGCGCGTCGCGCACGGTGCCGTTCGTCTCCAAGGCGACGGCCGTGCCGCTGGCCAAGGCCGCGGCCCGGGTGATGCTCGGCGCCACCGTGCCCGAGCTGCGGGCCGAGGGCCTGCTGCCGGAGTACGGCGACGGCGCCACCCTGCCGCTGGACTCGCATATCTCGGTCAAGGAGGCCGTGCTGCCCTTCGGCCGGTTCCGGGACGCGGGCGGCCGCGGGGTGGACACGGTGCTCGGCCCGGAGATGCGCTCCACCGGCGAGGTGATGGGCATCGACGACGGCTTCGGTACCGCGTACGCCAAGTCGCAGGCCGCGGCCTACGCGTCGCTGCCGACCTATGGACGGGTGTTCGTCTCCGTCGCCAACCGCGACAAGCGTGCGATGATCTTCCCGATCAAACGGCTGGCGGACCTCGGCTTCGTCGTCTACGCGACCGAGGGCACCGCCGACGTGCTGCGCCGCAACGGGGTCAAGGCCGTGGTTCTCGGCAAGCATCGGGCTCCCAGCGAGAACCTCATCGACTGCGTCGAAATGATCATGTCTGGCCAGATCGACCTGGTCATCAACACGCCGTGGGGTGTCGGGCCACGGCTGGACGGATACGAGATCCGCACCGCCTGTGTCAGCGCCGGGGTGCCCTGCATCACCACCATTCAGGGCGCCGCCGCGTGCGTGCAGGGTATCGAGTCGCTCGTAAGGGGCGAACTGGGGGTGCGGCCGCTGCAGGAGTACCACGCGGCCCTGCGGTCGACCTGGGGGACGACCCCCGAGGGACTGCCGGGTGCGACCTCCGGCTCGGGCTCCCGGGCGCCGGGGGCGCGGCCGGGACCCGCGCCGGGCGCCGGGTCGGGATCCGGCTCGGCCGGCGGGGCGCCCGCCTCGACCGTGGCGGACCGGTGACCTCGTCGGGCGCCCCCCGCCGGTGGACGCCACCGGCGGGTCGCGCTCCGATCGCGGTCGCGCTCGACGCTCCGGACGCCGCCACCGCACTGGGCTGGGCCCGTGAGGTGGCGCCGCACGTCGCCGTGCTGAAGATCGGTCTGGAGCTCTTCTACCGGGCCGGGCCGACGATCGTGACTGCGCTGCGTGACGAAGGGCTGCTCGCTCCGGCTCGGCCGGCGCAGCCCGCGGCGTCCGCTCGGGTGGTGAGTTCCGTCACGGGGGGTGATGTGGCGGACGGCTGGAGTGAGCCGCGCGGCTCCGCGGCGCCCGAGCTCTTCCTCGACCTGAAGCTCCACGACATCCCGGCGACCGTGGCCGGCGGGATGCGCTCGCTGGCCACGCTGGCACCTCGCTTCGTGACCGTGCATGCGGCCGGCGGCGCGGCCATGGTGCGCGCCGCGGTCGACGCCGGGCCCGATGTTCATGTAACCGCGGTCACGGTGCTGACGTCGCTGGACGCCGCCACGCTCGCCGCCGTCGGGCTGTCCGGACCGCCCTCGGACGCCGTCCGCAGGCTCGCGGTGCTCGCCGTGGAGGCCGGTGCGCGGGCACTCGTCTGCAGCCCGAAAGAGGTCTCTGTGGTCCGCGCGGAGCTTGGTGAAACTGTGACTCTGGTCACGCCTGGAGTGCGTCCAGAGGGGTCTGAGCGGGCTGACCAGGCCCGGGTCGCCACCCCGGAACGGGCACTCGCCGACGGTTCGGACCTCCTCGTGATCGGCCGTCCGATCACCTCCGCGGCCGATCGGGCCGTGGCCGCCGCCACTATCGCCACCAGGGTTACTCCACTCCGGTAGGCCCTTGACCTGCGCAAACGCCACTACGGGTGGATCTGGGCCGCTCTGGGTGCCCGAGTACCGGTACGGTGGGGCCGCTACGGACCGAATGCGTCCGGCGCGTGCGACGCAGGTCATTCATCCGGGCAAAGGCTGTGTCTTGTGGGGACAATGCGGGGTACCCCCGTGATGCAGCTCCGGCTGGACCGAGGAGCCTCTTCCTCGCTAGTTTGCGCGGCGCGATCACCGAATTGAGGAGGCGTACCCGTGACCCTGCCGCCCCTGACGCCCGAGCAGAGGGCCGCCGCCCTCGAGAAAGCCGCGCTGGCCCGTAAGCAGCGCGCCGAACTCAAGGAGCGGTTGAAGAAGGGGGAGATCAGTCTTGCCGCCGTTCTCGAGCTGGCGGACAGCGATGAGGTCGTCGGCAAGATGAAGGTTTCCGCGGTCTTGGAGTCGCTTCCCGGAGTGGGCCGTGTTCGGGCCCAGAAGATCCGGGAGCGTCTCGGTATCAGCCCGACCCGCCGTTTGCGCGGGCTCGGGGCCAAGCAGCGTGCCGCGCTCCTCGAGGAGTTCGGCACGGGCGCCTGAGTGTGGCGTGATGCATAGGCGTTCCGATTGCCGGGTCGTTGGTAACGGCCCGTAACGGGCGCCGCCGGAAGGTGTTGAGGCCGCGAGGCGTCGACACGTTCCGGTGCCGTCGGCGTTCATTGCGTCGCGGATTCGCGTCACTCGATCAATCGCCGGCGGGCCGTGAGGAGTTCTCGCCGAATGTCCTGGGACTAAAGTCCCAGGGGTTCGGTGATGGCGATCCCGATCCGTTTGGCGTGCACCGGCCGGGGCCACCCGTGTGGTCACCCGACCGGGTTCCCATTGACGGCCGCATACCATCGGGGTGAACGGGGGAACCCGTCCTTTGATGGCATCCTGATGACGATGGTCCGTTGGCTGACGGTAGGGGACGGCGGGCGCCGGGGGGCGCCGGGCCGGCCGTCGCCGGCGTGGCCCGCCCGCCCCGCCTGAACCTGCGTGACCCGGTGGAGGGGCTCTAAGGTGTCGGGATGGGACTGACCGTGTTGTCGGGGCCGTCCGGAGTGGGGAAGGGCACGGTCGTCGCCGCCGTCCGCCGGCTGCACCCCGAGGTGTGGGTGTCGGTGAGCGTGACGACGCGAGCGCCGCGGCCGGGCGAGACGGACGGCGTCGAGTACCACTTCGCCGACGCGGAGGAGTTCGCCCACATGGTCAAGGTGGGGGAGTTCGTCGAGCACGCGATGTTCGCGGGGCACGCCTACGGCACTCCTCGGGGACCGCTCGAGGAGCGGCTGGCACAGGGCGTTCCCTGCCTGCTGGAGATCGAGCTGCAGGGCGCCCGGCAGGTCCGGTCGGCAATGCCGGGCGCCCGGTTCGTCTTCCTGGCCCCGCCCACCTGGGACGAGCTCGTCCGTCGCCTGACCGGTCGGGGCACGGAGGCACCTGATGTGATCCGCCGACGCCTCGACCGGGCACGCATCGAGCTGGCGGCCGAGACGGAGTTCGACGAGGTCGTCGTGAACGACGAGGTCACGGCCGCCGCCGCGAAGCTGGTGGGGCTGATGACCGGTCGCCCGCGGGACGCGCACCGCGCTGCGGACGTCCCGTGACCGGCGGCTCGGCGCTCCACCTCCCGGGGACGCGCGATCTCCGGGGCACCCACGGCCCGGCGGCGAACGGCTCGGTGACGGGCTGTACCGGTTGCGGCTGTACTGTTGTCCGGGACAGGGCTCGGCCCAGGCCGCCCACGGCGCGCCTGGAGCCGCCCGACCGCCCCACCCCGGAAGGACACCGTGTCCGGTACTGTCGCCCAGCCCGAGGGCATCACGAACCCGCCGATCGACGAGCTGCTCGAGGCCACCGACTCGAAGTACAGCCTCGTCATCTACGCGGCGAAGCGGGCCCGCCAGATCAACGCCTACTACTCCCAGCTCGGCGAGGGCCTGCTGGAGTACGTCGGCCCGCTGGTGGAGACGACCAGCGCCCAGGAGAAGCCGCTGTCGATCGCGCTCCGCGAGATCAACTCCGGTCTGCTCACGCACGAGACGATCACCGACCCGCTGCCGCCGATCTCCTGACCCACGCGGCCTCCGCGGCTCGCGTCCGTCTCGCCGGCCCTGCCCGTCCTGCCCGCCTCGGTTGTTCCGCGTGACAGGCGGCGGGGCGGGGATGCGCGGCGGTGGTTCGGCCGGGGCGGCGCGGCGGCCGCGGGTCGTGCTCGGCGTGTCCGGCGGCATCGCCTCGTACAAGGCCGTCGAGGTGCTGCGCCAGCTGACCGAGTCCGGCCACGACGTCCGCGTCGTGCCGACGGCCGCGGCGCTGCGTTTCGTCGGCGAGGTCACCTGGGCGGCGCTGTCCGGCCAGCCGGTGGTGACCGACCTGTTCACCGACGCCGAGGACGTGGCGCACGTCCGGGTCGGGCGCGAGGCCGACCTGGTGCTGATCGTGCCCGCCACCGCGGACCTGATGGCGCGGGCCGCGGCGGGCCGGGCGGACGACCTGCTCACCGGCACGTTGCTCACAGCCACCTGCCCGGTGCTGTTCGCCCCCGCCATGCACACCGAGATGTGGCAGCACCCGGCGACCCGCGCCAACGTCGCCCTGCTCCGCGAGCGGGGCGCCCTCGTGCTGGAACCGGCCGTCGGCCGGCTGACCGGCGCCGACTCCGGGCCGGGCCGGCTGCCGGAGCCCACCGAGATCGCCTCGGTCGCCCGGGCGGTTCTCGCCCGCGGGCGTGACGGCATGCGGCTCGACCTCGCCGGCCGCCACGTGCTCGTCAGCGCCGGTGGCACCCGCGAGTACCTCGACCCGGTGCGGTTCCTCGGTAACGCCTCCAGCGGCCGGCAGGGATACGCGCTGGCCCGTGCGGCGGTGGCCCGCGGCGCGGCGGTCACCGTCGTGGCCGCCAACGTCGCCCTGCCCGACGTGGCCGGCGCGACCACGGTGCCGGTGGGCTCGGCCGAACAGCTGCGGGCGGCCGTGCACGACGCCGCCCCCCGCGCCGACGTCGTGGTCATGGCGGCGGCGGTGGCCGATTTCCGGCCCGCCACCGAGCACAAGTACAAGATCAAGAAGGAGTCCGCGGCGCCGGACGCGATCGAGCTGATCCGCAACCCGGACGTCCTGGCCGAGCTTGTCGCGAACCGCCGTCCCGGCCAGGTGTTGGTCGGGTTCGCGGCGGAGACGGGCGGACCCGACGCCGGGGTCCTCGACCTCGCCCGGGCGAAGCTCGCCCGCAAGCCGGTGGACCTGCTGGTGGTGAACCGGGTCGGGTCCGGCCTGGGGTTCGAGGTGGAGCAGAACAGCGCGGTCCTCCTTGACCGTGCGGGCGGGGCCGCGGAGATCCCCCTGACCAGTAAGGATCTTCTTGCCCACCAGGTGCTCGACCGGATCGTCGACGCGCTGCACGACCGGAAGCCGGCCGGTGCGCATACCCCTGAGCGAACCTCGGTAAACTGCGCCGGTATCAGTCCTGATCTCCCCAGGGGGTAGTCCAGTGGCGACGCGCCTTTTCACGTCCGAGTCCGTCACGGAAGGACACCCGGACAAGATCGCTGACCAGGTCAGCGACTCCATCCTCGATGCCATGCTCAAGGACGACCCGAAGAGCCGGGTCGCCGTCGAGACCATGATCACCACTGGCCAGGTGCACGTGGCCGGCGAGGTGACCACCAAGACCTACGTCGACATCGCCTCGGTGGTCCGCGAGCGGATCCTGGAGATCGGTTACGACTCCTCCAAGAAGGGCTTCGACGGCGCCTCCTGCGGCGTGAGCGTCTCGATCGGCTCGCAGTCGCCCGACATCGCCCAGGGTGTCGACACCGCCCACGAGGCGCGCGTCGAGGGCTCCACCGAGGACGACCTCGACCGTCAGGGCGCTGGCGACCAGGGCCTGATGTTCGGGTTCGCCTGCGACGAGACTCCCGAGCTCATGCCGCTGCCGATCGCCCTGGCGCACCGGCTCGCCCGGCGGCTGTCCGCCGTCCGCAAGGACGGCCAGGTCGGCTACCTGCGCCCCGACGGCAAGACGCAGGTCACCATCGAGTACGAGGACGGCAAGCCGGTCCGCCTGGACACCGTTGTGGTCTCCTCGCAGCACGCGGCCGACATCGACCTCGACACCCTGCTCGCGCCCGACGTCGCCGAGTACGTCGTGGAGCCGGAGCTCGCCCTCCTCGAGATCAGCACCGAGGGGCGCCGCCTGCTGGTGAACCCGACCGGTCGCTTCGAGATCGGTGGCCCGATGGGCGACGCCGGCCTCACCGGGCGCAAGATCATCGTGGACACCTACGGCGGGTACGCCCGGCACGGCGGCGGCGCCTTCTCGGGTAAGGACCCGTCCAAGGTCGACCGCTCGGCTGCCTACGCCATGCGCTGGGTCGCCAAGAACGTCGTGGCCGCGGGCCTGGCCAGCCGCTGTGAGGTCCAGGTCGCCTACGCGATCGGCAAGGCCCACCCGGTCGGCCTGTTCGTCGAGACCTTCGGCACGGGCAAGGTGCCGGACGCGCAGATCCAGGACGCCGTCACGCAGGTCTTCGACCTCCGCCCGGCCGCGATCGTGCGGGACCTCGACCTGCTGCGCCCGATCTACGCGCAGACGGCCGCCTACGGGCACTTCGGCCGCCCGGAGCTGGACTTCACCTGGGAGGCGACCTCCCGCGCCGACGCCCTGACGGCCGCAGTCAAGGGCTGACGCCACCTGATCCGCCCGCAGGGGCGGAGCCGACCCCCCATCGGGGACGGCTCCGCCCCTGCGCATTTTTGGGACGGTTTGTTTGCGGTGATCTGCTTTCCGACGGTCCGTGGCCGTTCGGTGATCCGGTTCGCCGGGCGGGCGCAGTGGGGGCCGATCCTGTCCGCCGCGACTGGTACGAATGCGGCATGGACGACGAGAGCGCGGTGATTCCGGGCCTCGCCGGCGCCGTGGTGGCCGCGGGCTCCCGGTCCACCGGGGGGCCGACGCCCGCGGGCGGTGTGCCCTCCGCGGCACCGGCCGGGCGCCCGGCGCGGCCCGCCGCCGGCGCGGCGAAGTCTGGCGTCGCTCCGGCGAAGCGAGGTGCCGTCGCCGCGAAGCCGGGCGGCTCCGAGAAGCCCGGCGCGGTGGTTCCGGCTGACGAGCTGCCGGTGGCCCGGGTCGTGGTCGACACCCCGCTCGTCCACCTTGACCGCCCGTTCGACTACCTCGTGCCGGCCGCCATGGCCGCCGCCGCGGTTCCCGGCTCGCGGGTGCGCGTCCGCTTCGGCGGGCGCCTGGTGGACGGGTTCGTCCTCGAGAGGTCCGAGCGGTCCGATCACACCGGGCGTCTCGCGCCGTTGGCCAGGTCGGTGTCGGCGGAGCCGGTGCTCTCCGAGCCGGTCGCCCACCTCGCCCGCGCCGTCGCCGACAGATACGCCGGGACGATGGCCGACGTGCTGCGCCTGGCCGTCCCGCCGCGCCATGCCCGCGCCGAGGCTGAGCCGGTCGTCACCGGTCCCGGCATCGGCGTGGCGCCGGCGGCTACCGCGAGCGGTGGCGCGGCCGAGCTGGGCGGCGGCCGGTCCGGTGATCCTGGCCGCGCGGGGTGGTCGATCTATCCCGACGGCCCCGACTTCCTGGCGGCGCTGTCGAGCGGGCGCTCGCCGCGGGCGGTCTGGTGGGCGCCGCCGGGGCCCTCCTGGCCGGCGATGATCGCCGTGGCGGTCGCGGCCACGGTGGCCTCCGGGCGCGGCGCGCTCGTCGTCGTTCCCGACCACCGGGACGCCGACCGGGTCGCCGCGGCGCTGACACCTCCCGAGGCCGAGACCGAGGCCGGGCCGGCGGCGGGTGGCGTCCCGGCCGTGCTGCGGGCCGATCTCGGCCCGGCGGAGCGGTACCGGCGCTTCCTGGCGGTCCGCCGCGGGCAGACGCGGGTGGTCGTGGGGACCCGCGCCGCGGTGTTCGCGCCAGTGGCCGACCTCGGCCTGCTCGTCGTCTGGGACGACGGGGACGACCTGCACTCCGAACCCCGGGCGCCCTACCCGCACACGCGCGACGTGGCGGTCCTGCGGGCCCGGGAGGAGGGCTGCGCGGTGCTGGTCGGCGGGTTCTCGCCGTCGGTGGACGCCGAGGCCCTGGCCCGGGTGGGCTGGGCCGGCCGGCTGGCGGCCGGCCGGGACGCCGTGCGGCGGCTCGCGCCCCGGGTGGAGGCGGTCGGCTCCGACTTCGAGGCGTCCATCGACCCGGCCGCGCGGGCGGCCCGGCTGCCCTCGCTCGCCGTGCGTGCCGCGCGCGCCGCGCTGGCCGGTGGCGCGCCGGTGCTGGTTCAGGTGCCGCGGCGGGGATATCACCCGTCCATCGCCTGCGCGGACTGCCGCCGCCCGGCCCGGTGCCGGAGCTGCTCCGGCCCGCTCGGCCGGTCCGCCGCCGGGGCCGCACTGGCCTGCCGCTGGTGCGGGCGCCCGGTGCCGCGACCCACCGGCCATCCGACGGCGTCTGGGCAGGAGCCCGTCCCGGGGCGAGCCGGGGCTTTCGGCGCTGGTGTGGGCTCCGGTCGTTCCGCGGTGTCCGGGGGCGGCGTGGGTGGGTGGCGGTGCACGGGCTGCGGCGGAACGCGCCTGCGCGCGTCGGTGACCGGTGACCGCCGCACCGCCGAGGAACTGGGGCGGGCGTTTCCCGGCATCCCGGTGCGGGCATCCGGGCGCGACACGGTGCTGGCCACGGTGCCGGCCGCGCCGGCGCTCGTGATCGCGACACCGGGCGCGGAGCCGGTCGCCGAGGCCGGCTACGGGGCGGTGCTGCTCCTCGACGGCTGGGCGCTGCTCGGGCGTCCCGATCTGCGAGCCGGCGAGGAGACGCTGCGCCGGTGGATGGCCGCGTCCGCGCTGGCCCGGCCGGCGCCGGCCGGTGGGCTGGTGGTCGTGGCGGCGGATCTCGGGCTCGGGCCCGTGCAGGCGCTGGTGCGCTGGGATCCCGGGCTGTTCGTCGCCCGGGAGTCGGACGAGCGCGCCGAGCTCGGCTTCCCCCCGGTGAGCCGGGTGGCGGCGGTGGAGGGCACCCCCGCGGCGCTCGACGACCTGCTGGCGGCCGCCACGCTGCCGGCCGGCGCGGAGGTCCTGGGCCCGGTGCCGGTCCCGAGACGGGAGCCGGTCCCGAGGCAGGAACCGGGCCGCGGGGCCGGCGGGGAGCCGGCTCCCGGGCCGGGCCACGCACCGGGCCGTGGGTCGGGCCGGGCGCAGGGGCGTGAGCAGGGCAGGGGGCTGGGTCGGGTGCGGGCGGGGTCCGGAGATCCGAACGAGCCGGGGCGCCGGGGGCCGCCTGAGCAGGTGAAGCCACCGGAGCCGGCGGAGGAGCCCGAGCGTCTGATCATCCGGGTGCGCCGGGAGCAGGGCGCGGACCTCGCCGCCGCGCTGCGGGCCGCCCGCGGGGTGCTCGACGCCCGCCGTGCGGGTCGGGTGCGCGTCCAGCTCGACCCGCTGACGATCGGCTGACGGCCGTCAGCCGTCAGCCGTCGGACCGGGGCGGACCGGGGCGGACCGGGGCGGGGCCGCCGGTCCAATCCGGCGCCGGTTCCCGCGCGACCCGTAGCATGAAAGCGTCCGATCTCGCCGGACCGAGGTCGGTCAGGTGACGACATTCTGGGAGTGACCGTGTCCGTCCGTGATATCCGCCTTCTCGGGGATCCGGTGCTGCGTACGGTCGCCGACCCGGTGGCGACCTTCGACCGGGAGCTGCGCCGCCTCGTTGACGATCTCGCTGAGACCATGCGCGACGCCGGCGGCGTCGGCCTCGCCGCGCCGCAGCTGGGGGTGTCGCTGCGTGTCTTCACGTATCTCGATGACTCGGACGAGGTCGGGCACCTGATCAACCCGGTCCTGGGGCCCTTCAGCGAGGAGATGATGGACGGCGAGGAGGGCTGCCTGTCGTTGCCGGGGCTGGCATTCGACCTGCGCCGTCCGGAACGTGTCCTCGCCGTCGGCCAGAACTCCCACGGTGACCCGGTCACGGTCGAGGGTAGTGGCATCCTGTCCCGATGCCTGCAACACGAGACCGATCACCTCGACGGGATCCTGTTCATCGACCGTCTCGACAAGGAGACGAAGCGGGCGGCCATGAAGGCGATCCGCGAGGCGGAGTGGTCGAACGAGCCGAAGCCCGTGGTCAAGGTATCGCCGCACCCATTGTTCGGCCGCGGGCGCTGAGTCGCCAGGGAAAGATCATCGCGTCGGCCGTCCTCGCCACGATGGCCACCGGAACGGTGATCGGCACGGCGGTAGGGTCGACGATCGGGTCCGCCGCCGGGTCGATGATCGTGATGATGGTCGGGACGATCGGATCCGCGGCCGGGGATCCGGCCCGGGATCGGCGCTGAGGGAGCTGTGGTCATGCGTCTTGTCTTCGCCGGCACGCCGGCGGTCGCGCTGCCCAGCCTGCGCGCGCTGCTCGACAGTCCCCGCCACCAGGTGGTCGCGGTGGTGACCCGTCCCGACCGGCCCGCCGGCCGGGGCCGGCACCAGCGGTCCTCGCCGGTGCGGGAGCTGGCGGACGAGCGTGGTCTCGAGGTGCTGGCCCCGGCCCGCGCCGGTGACCCCGACTTCCTCGCCCGGCTCGGTGAGATCGCCCCCGACTGCTGCCCGGTGGTCGCCTACGGCGCGCTGCTGCCCCGGCCGGCCCTGGAGATCCCGAAGTACGGCTGGGTCAACCTGCACTTCTCGCTGCTGCCGGCCTACCGGGGCGCGGCGCCCGTGCAGCGCGCCGTCCTCGCCGGGGAGGACATGACCGGCGCCAGCGTGTTCGAGATCGAGCCCGCCCTGGACTCCGGCCCGGTCTACGGGGTCCTCACCGAGCGGATCCGTCCCACGGACACGTCCGGAGATCTCCTCGACCGCCTCGCCGTCGCCGGCGCGCGGCTGCTGGAGGCCGTCATGGACGGCATCGAGGACGGCACCCTGCAGGCCCGCCCGCAGCCGTCCGACGGTGTCTCGCTGGCCCCGAAGCTCACCGTCGAGGACGTCCGCGTCGACTGGTCGGCCCCGGCCGTCGCGGTTGACCGGCTGGCGCGGGCCGCCACCCCGGCGCCGGGCGCCTGGACGACCTTCCGTGACCGGCGCGTCAAGCTCGGTCCCGTGCGGCCGGCGCCCGCGGGCCACCCGCCGCTGCCCCCCGGGCGGCTCGCGGTGCCCGAGCGCGGGCTCGTACTGGTGGGGACGGCGACCACGCCGGTGGTCCTTGACGAGGTTCGTCCCGAGGGAAAGGCGCCGATGCCGGCGGCCGACTGGATCCGCGGCCTGCGGCCCGGCACGGACGAGGCGTTCGCGTGAGCGTCTCCGCGCCCCGCCGGGGCGGCACGACAGACCCGGCGCGCCTGCTCGCCTGGGAGGTGCTGCGCGCTGTCGACGAGCGCGGCGCCTACGCCAACCTGCTGCTGCCCGCGCTGCTGTCCGGGCGCCGGCTCTCCCCGCGCGACCGCGGCTTCGCCACCGAGCTGACCTACGGATCGCTGCGGGCCCAGGGCACCCTGGACGGGGTCCTCGACACGGTGACCAGCCGGCCCGTCGCCAGCGTCGACCCGCCGGTGCGCGACGCGCTGCGGCTGGGCGCCTACCAGCTCCTGTCGACCCGGGTGCCGCCCCGCGCGGCGGTCGCGTCCACGGTCGACCTGGTCCGCGCCACCTGCGGGGAACGCCCGGTGCGGTTCGCGAACGCGGTGCTGCGCCGGGTCGCCGCGCGGATCGAGGCGGCGGCCGGTGACATCGCGGTCCTGCTCTCGGCCCCGGACATCGCCGAGGACCCGGCCGGCCACCTCGCGGTGGTCACCGCCCACCCGCGCTGGATCGTCGACGTCGTGCTCGACGCCCTGGGTGGGGACGTCGCCGGCGCGCACGCCGCGCTGGCTGCCAACGACACCCGGCCCGCGGTGCACCTGGTCGCCAGGCCCGGCCGGATCGACGCCGAGGCGCTGGTGGCGCAGGCCGCCTCGGTCGGCCTGGGGGCACGGCGCGGCGCCGGCTCGCCCTACGCCGTCCACCTGGACGGGGGAGACCCGGGGTCGCTGCCGGCCGTCGCGGCGGGCGACGCGTCGGTGCAGGACGAGGGCAGCCAGCTGGTCACCCTGGCCCTTGCCTCGGTCCCCACCATCGGCCGGGACACCGGGCTGACCGTGGACCTGTGCGCCGGGCCCGGTGGCAAGGCCGCCCTGCTGGCCGCGCTGCAGGCGGTCGGCGAGCCGGCGGAGACTGTGCGCGAGCCGGCGGCAGGGGGGCACCGCCCGCCGCCGGCGCGGCTGCTCGCGCTCGAACCGCGCGCGGCTCGCGCCGGCCTGGTCGCCGCCTCGCTCGCCGGGTTCCCGGCCGCCCTGGCGGTGCGCGCCGACGGGCGGTTCCCGCCGGTGCGTCCCGGCATGGCGGACCGGGTGCTGGTGGACGTCCCGTGCTCCGGCCTCGGCGCGCTTCGGCGCCGGCCCGAGGCCCGGTGGCGGCGCACGCCCGCGGACGTCGCCGCGCTGGTGCCGCTGCAGCGCCAGCTCCTCGTCGCCGCGCTGGATCTGGTGCGTCCGGGCGGGGCGGTGGCCTATGTCACCTGCTCGCCGCACCCGGAGGAGACGTCCGAGGTGGTCACCGCGATCGCCCAACAGCGGGGGGACGTCGCCATCCTCGACGCGCGGCGCTGCCCGCCGTTCGCCGGCCCGCCGTTCGGTGACGGTGCGCCGGGCGGCCTCGGGGACGGTCCGTTCGTCCAACTCTGGCCGCACCTGCACGGCACCGACGCGATGTTCCTGGCGCTGCTGCGCCGGGCGGACCGCTGACCGGCGAGGCTGGATACGCTCGCCGCGTGGCAACCGCGCAGATATATCCCAGCATGCTGGCCGCCGACTTCGGCCGGATCGCGGACGCGGCGCGCGCCGTGGCCGGGCACGCGGACTGGTTGCACGTCGATGTCATGGACTACCACTTCGTGCCCAACCTGGCGTTCTCCCCGGACACGGTGGACGCTCTGCGCCGGGTCACCGACACCCCGCTCGACTGCCACCTGATGATCGAGAACCCCGACCGCTGGGCGCCCGGCTTCGCCGAGCGGGGCGCGGCGAACGTGACGATCCACGCCGAGGCGGTCGGCGACATCGCGCGCACCACCGACGCGATCCGCGCGGCCGGTGCCCGCACCGGCCTGGCCGTCAAGCCGGCTACCCCCGTCGAGCACTACCTGGACGATCTGCACCGCTTCGACCTGCTGCTGCTGATGACCATCGAGCCGGGCTTCGGCGGCCAGAAGTTCATGGACGAGGTCCTGCCCAAGATCGCCGCGGCTCGTCGCCTGATCGACGAGCGCGGCCTGGACCTGTGGCTCCAGATCGACGGCGGGGTCAACCGGGAGACCATCGAGCGCTCCGCCGAGGCGGGGGTGGACGTCTTCGTCGCCGGCACGGCGGTCTTCGGCCTGGACGACCCGGCGGCGGCGGTCGAGTCCCTGCGCGCGCTCGCGCTGGCGGCCGCGCCGAGGCTCACCGCCCCGGCCGCCGATTTTGCCTCGCCCCCTGCTCCGGCCCCCGCTCCGGCCCCGGCTCCCGTCGCTGATCGTGATGCGGGTGGCGGGGCGGCCGCCGTCGGCGGGGTGCCGGCGTGAGCGAGGCGCGCGCCGCGGCCGGCGGGCGGCCACTGCCCGGTACCCCGGAAGGCGACCGGCACTGGCTGGGCCGGGCCGTCGAGCTGGGCCGGCGCTGCCCGCCGTCGGTCACCGCGTTCGCCGTCGGCGCACTCGTCGTCGCCGCGGACGGGACGCCGGTCGCCGAGGGCTACTCCCGAGCCGAGGAGCCGGCCGACCATGCCGAGGAGGTGGCGCTGCGCCGGCTGCCGCCGGGCGGCCTGCCCGCGGGCGCGACCGTGTACAGCTCGCTGGAGCCGTGCAGCGCCCGCGCGTCCCGGCCGCGTACCTGCACCGAGCTGCTGCTCGCCGCCGGGGTCCGCCGGGTCGTCTTCGCCTGGCGGGAGCCGGCCCTGTTCGTCGACTGCGACGGTGCCGAGCGGCTGGCCGCAGCCGGTGTCGAGGTGCTCGAGCTCGCCGAGCTCGCTGACGGTGTGCGGGCGGTGAACGACCACCTGCTGCGGTGACCGCCGGGGGCGTCCCGCGCGGTTTCCCGGTGGGGATGACGTGGATTACTGTCCGCGCCCCGAGCGTTCGCGGCGCCCGTATGTCAGACTTAACCGTGTACTAACAACAGCACGCGCGCTCCGGGGTCGGTGAAACTCCGAGCCGGCGGTGATAGTCCGCGACCCGTCCGCCCTTGTGGCGGCCGGTTGACCTGGTGGAATTCCGGGACCGACGGTGAAAGTCCGGATGGGAGGACGCGCGCGGGGCACCGCTGTGCCGGCCACGTGCGCGTGGCCGTCCCGGCGTGGGTCGGCGCGGGCGCGTCGGCCCTGACCCGCGTCGCCTTCTGATGTCCCGGACGTGCCGGGACCGGAGGTGCGGGGTCGGATGTTCACCGGCATCGTCGAAGAACTCGGCGTGGTGACCGCCATCGAGCCGCGGCATGACGCCGCGTCGCTGACCGTCGAGTGTCATGGCGTACTCGATGACGTGACGCACGGCGCTTCCGTCGCCGTGAACGGGGTCTGTCTCACGGTGACCTCGTTCGTCCACCCCCCGGACGGCGCCGCCGGCGGGGACGTATCTGGGCCGGCCGGTTCCTCCGGGACGGCGGCCGGCGGCTTCACCGCGGACGTGATGCTCGAGACGCTGCGCAGGTCCGCCCTCGGTGACCTCTCGGTCGGGGACCGGGTGAACCTTGAGCGCCCCGTCCGCCTCTCCGACCGGCTCGGCGGGCATCTGGTGCAGGGGCACGTCGACGGTGTCGGCGTCGTCCTCGAGAGGGTGCCGGCCGAGCACTGGGAGGTCGTCCGCGTCAGCCTGCCGCCGGGGCTGGACCGCTACCTCGTCGAGAAGGGCTCGGTGACCGTGGACGGGGTCAGCCTGACCGTCGTCGACGTCCGCGCCGCGGCCGGCGGTGAACCGGCCAGTTTCTCCGTCAGCCTCATCCCGACCACCCTCGCCGCGACGACGCTGGGCACCCGCGCCGTCGGTGACAAGGTCAACATCGAGGTGGACGTCGTGGCCAAGTATGTCGAGAAGCTCCACGCCGACCTGAACGGATCACACTGATGACCACGAACCCGGTGACCACGAACCCGGCCGGCGACTCCTCGGCCGCCTCCCACCCGACGGCGCCCGCCTCCCACCCGACGGCATCCGACGAGGCGTCGGTGAGCTTCGCGACGATCGAGACCGCCATCGCCGAGATCGCCGCCGGCCGGCCGGTCGTCGTGGTCGACGACGCGGACCGCGAGAACGAGGGCGACCTGATCTTCGCGGCCGAGGCGGCAACGCCGGAGCTGCTCGCCTTCATGGTCCGGCACACGGCGGGGGTCGTCTGCGTACCGCTCGACCCCGCGGAGGTCGACCGGCTCGACCTCGACCAGATGGTCCCGCAGAACACCGACCGGATGGGCACCGCGTTCACGATCTCGGTGGACGCCCGCTCCGGCGTCACCACCGGGATCTCCGCCGCCGACCGTGCCCGGACCATCCGGCTGCTCGCCGACCCGGCCACCCAGCCCGGCGACCTGACCCGGCCCGGGCACATCTTCCCGCTGCGGGCGAAGGAGGGCGGCGTGCTGCGCCGGCCCGGCCACACCGAGGCCGCCGTCGACCTCGCCCGGCTGGCGGGCCTGCGCCCGGCCGGGGCGATCTGCGAGATCGTCAACGAGGACGGCTCCATGGCCCGGCTGCCGGAGCTGACCGCCTTCGCCCGCGAACACGGCCTGGCCCTGATCTCGATCGCGGACCTCATCGCCTACCGCCGCCGGACGGAGAAGCAGGTCGTGCGGGTCGCCGAGGCCCGCATCCCGACCCGCTACGGCTCCTTCCGGGCCGTCGGATACCGGGGCACCCTGGACGGCGTCGAGCACATCGCGCTGATCCGCGGCGAGGTCGGTGACGGGGAGAACGTCCTGGTCAGGGTGCACAGCGAATGCCTGACCGGGGACGTCTTCGGCTCCCAGCGCTGCGACTGCGGCAACCAGCTCGACGCGGCGCTGCGCGCGGTGGCGGCCGAGGGTCGAGGTGTGGTGCTCTACGTGCGCGGTCACGAGGGCCGCGGCATCGGCCTCATGCACAAGCTGCAGGCCTACCAGCTCCAGGACGCCGGGCACGACACCGTCGACGCGAACCTCGCCCTCGGGCTGCCGGCCGACGCCCGCGACTACGGCACCGGCGCCCAGATTCTGGTGGACCTGGGCGTGCGCGGGCTGCGGCTGCTGTCCAACAACCCGACGAAGCGCGCGGGCCTGGAGGGCTATGGGCTGCGCATCGTCGAGCAGGTGGGGCTGCCGGTGACCCACACCCCGGAGAACCTGCGCTACCTCACGACCAAGCGGGACCGGATGGGCCACGACCTGCCCGGCCTGCCCGGCCTGCCCGGCCTGCCTGACCTGCCGAAGGTCGTCGGCGGGGACGAGACCGCCGGCGCGCACGAGGCCCACCGCTGGCCGGTGACGGCGGCCCCGGTCGCCGACCGCGCGGACCGGGCCTGCGAGGAGGCCCGATGAGCGGCGCCGGAGCACCCGCCGAGGAGCTGCCCGACGCCAGCGGGGTGCGCCTGGCGATCGTGGCCACCCGGTGGCATGTGGAGATCACCGACGCGCTGCTCGCCGGCGCGCTGCGCGCGGCGAAGGACTCGGGCGTCACGGCCACGCCAACCGTCGTGCGGGTCTCCGGGGCCGTCGAGCTGCCCGTGGTCGTCGCCGCCCTGGCGGCGCGCCACGACGCGGTGGTGGCGCTGGGCGCGGTGATCCGCGGCGGCACCCCGCACTTCGAGTACGTCTGCCGCTTCGTGACGGACGGCCTGGTGCGGATCACCCTCGACGCCGGGGTGCCGGTCGGCTTCGGCCTGCTGACCTGCGACACCGTTGAGCAGGCCAGGGACCGTGCCGGCCTGCCGGGCTCGGCGGAGGACAAGGGCCGCGAGGCCACCCTCGCCGCGCTCGACACCGCCGTCATCCTGCGCGGCATCGGCGCCCTCACCTGACGGGCCGCCGCGGCGCGGCCGGCCGCGGGTAGCCGCCGGCCGTGCCCTCGCCGGGGCCCGGCCACCAGCGTGGGCCCCCGGTGGGCCGTCGGTCGCCGGGCCGTCGTCACCGGGCGGTGACGGCCCGGCGTACTTGTGATGTCACACGTTCCGCGAGACTGTGGTTTCGAACCGTATCGGTGACCTCGCGCGGCAGGGTCTGGTGCGGCAGGGTCTGGTGCGGCAGGGCCTGGTCAGGTGCGTCGCCGTCGGGGCGTACGGTTGCCGCACGGTGGTGGTTGCGGGAGCGGGTCTGAGGGGGATCGCCGCGTCCGTGTCACCTCATGGCGAGGTTCCGGTGCGACAGGTCGGCACCGGCGGTGGGCGGGGGGCTCACCACCGGTGCCGACCTTTCGGACGGTCGACACACATGAGGTGGGGACATGCAGGTGACGGGCCACGGGTCTGAACGTGACGCGGCCGGTGGGCCGTCCTCGCGCGATTCGGGCTCCGAGGGGTCCGACTACCCGGGAGCGGGCCGCGACCCGTTCGGTGCCGAACCGGAGCCGGTGACGCCCGAGGCGGGCGGCGAGAGCGACTCCGAGGGCGACGCCCGCCCGGTCTCCCTGCTGGGCATGCGGATGTCGCAGGAGACCCAGCCCGGCCGGGCGACGGTCAGCCGCCGGCAGACCCGCAGCCGCCCGCGCCCGCCGCGGCCCGAGCCGGGGCGCGGCGCACCGCCGCCGACTCCGCCGGCCGTCCGGCGGACGCCCGCTTCGCCCGCTCCGGCCGGCCCGCCCGCGGTCCCTCCGCCCGCGGCTGCCCCACCTGACCGGCACCAGGCGCCCCCGTCCGACCGGCAGACACCGCCTGACCGGCAGGTGCCGCCGGGCGCGCCCGCTCCCGCGCCGTCATCCGGTCAGCAGGCCGTCCCGCCGCCTGCGCCGCCGTCTGTCCGGCCGCCGTCTGCGCCGCCGCCGGCCCAGCCGACGCCGGCGCGGGCTCCGGCGCCCGGGCGGGCGGTGATCGAGGGCGAGGCCACCGCTCCTCTGCCCAGTCCCGCCCCGGCGCCGTCCGCGGGCGGGTGGACGCCCGACGTCGGGACCGCCGCCACACCGACCGGGGAGCGGCCCCCGGCCCAGTGGGAGCGCGCGGCGTCCTTCGGATCACTGCCCACCCTGCCGCCGTCGGTCCCGCTGCCGCCCGCTCCGCCGCCACCGCCATCCCCAGCACCGCCGCCGCCGAATCCGGCCCCTCGAGCACCCGTGCCGTCGCGAGCGGTGGAACGGGTGGCTCCGGCACCCGCCGTGCCCCGGCCGGCCGCGCCGCTGCCGGTCGCGTCCGAGACGCCCCGGCCGTCGGCCGAAGTCGTTCCCGCTACGGACCGGCGTCCGGCGGTACGCGCCCTGCGGGTCCTGGTCGGTGGGTTCGGTGGCGGCTGCGGCCGCACGACGGTGGCGGCCGGCCTGGGCATGGCGCTCGCCGCGCGCGCCCACTCCCGCATCGCCGCCGTCGACGCCTGCCCGGACCAGTACGGCATGCTGACCCAGCGGGTCGGTCTGCGGCCGCGCCGGGTCGGGCTGCGCGAGCTGGCGGGGGCCTGGCCCCCGGTCGCGTCGCTGACCGAGCTGCGGCGCTACCTGGCCGCCGACGGTCCGGGCGGGCTCGAGGTGCTGCCCGGCGTGCACGATCTCACCGCGCCCGGCCTGGCCGGCGACGAGCTGGCCGCGGCCCTGGACCTGCTTGCCCGGTGGTTCCCGGTGGTCATCGCGGACGGGCCGTCGGGATGGAGTCAGCCGGTGCCGGCGACCCTGCTCGCGCGCAGTGATCTCGTTGTGGTCACCACCCGGGCCGGCGAGGCCGAACTGGCCGCGACGGACGACGCGCTCACCGCGCTCACCGCGCTCGGCGGGGCCGGCCGCCGCGACCTCGCAGCCTCGGCGCTCGTGGCCGTGGTCGAGACCTACCCCACCCGGCTGACCCGCGCCGCCCGGCAGCGCCTGGACGACCTGGCCGGCCGCGCCCGTCTCGTGGTGGTCGTCCCGTTCGACCCGGCGCTGACGGACAGCCGTCCGTTCGCCTGGCGGAGCCTGCGCAAGCGCACCCGGGCCGCGTTCGACGATCTCGCCACGGCCGTCGACCCGGCGTCCGTGGCGGGTCCGGGCGGCCGTCCGCCGGGCACCGGCTGAGCCGGTCGCGCGGGGTGGGGTCGGACCGGCCGAGCCGCCCCCACCCCGCGCGACCGCCGGCGCCGGACACCTGGCCGCCTACCCCTCCAAAGGCGACGGGTGTGGTCCCGGAGCGCCACTTTCACGCACTACAGTCGATGGGGTGTCCCCCGACCTGCTGACGCCACCCGGGCAGGGTGACCACGGCCGTGCCGACTCCGCGTTGCTGGCGGCCCTGCGCTCAGGCGACCGTGCCGCGCTCACCGCGGCGCTTCCTGGCGCCCGGGTGTTCGTCGGGGTCGAGGCCCGGGCTCTCGCCACCGACGCGCTGACCGGCGCGGACAAGAAGAGCGACATGGTCCTGGTCACCCTGCGTACGCCGTCAGGCTCCGGTGCGCTGCCGGTGTTCAGTGCGGTGGACGTGATGGCGGCCTGGCGCCCCTCGGTGCGCCCCGTTCCCGTGACGCTGCCCGACGCGTGCGCGGAGGCCGTCCGGATGGGCCTGGCCGCCGTCGTGATCGACCTCGGCGGCCCGGCCCCGGTCACCCTGGACGTCCGGCCCGCCGCCGGGGATGTCGGCGGCGGGGTCGGCCGGCGTGGCCCGCGGCCCTTCGGTGGCGGCGAGGGCATGTGGATCTCGTCGGGCGAGCCGGGGACGTCCGCCGCCATGCGGGGCGCGGCGGGCCCGGCGACCGCTGGCGCCGACGGCCACGCGGACGAGCTGATCGTCGCGGCAGACTCCGGGGGTGGTCTGCTCCGCCCGCGCCCGGTGCCGCTCGGCGCGCGGGGCCGTCGGCGGATCCGCGCCGCGCTCGCCGGCCTGCCGCCGGAGACGGAGGTCTGGCCGGCGGAGCTGGCGGAGTCGATCGGGCAGCGCTGGCCGGCCCGCCCGGTCCTCGCCGTCGCGGTGAACGGCGCCGCCGGCACCGCCGCTGCCGCCGTCGGTGCCGCCGCGGCTGGTGCCGGTGCCACCGCTGGTGCCGGGGACGCCGCGGGCAGGGCCGGGAGCCGGGACGCCGTCGACCGCGGGTACCTCGAGAATCCAGGCGACACGGAGAATCCAGACGGCCCCGGCGATTTCGGGGGTGCGGGGGATTTCGGGGACACCGGGGCTGCCGGGGGCGCCGCTCCCGGGGGCGACGACATGATCACCGAGATCGTGCGCCGGCTGCGCCTGCTGATCGAGGACGGGCCCGGCGGATCCGCGGCGGGCGGCGGGAGCGCGGAGGCCGCCGTGCTCGTCGTCGACCCCACCGAGGTGCCAGCGGTGCGCGCCCATCTCGGCCGCGGGGTGCGCCCCCCGCGGCGTTCGCTGTTCCGCCGTCGGGACGGCCGCGCCTGACCTGTGGCCGCGTGGCCGGCGCAGGTCGGTCGGGTCCGAGTGGACATCCCGCGGGCCCGGACCCGCTCCGCCGCGGTGCCCGGCCGGCCGCGGCGCCGGGGTGGGGCCGTGCCACCGGGGTCGGCGTTGATCGGTCCTGCCGGGCATCTCTGCTACGCTGGACCGTAGACCGCCTGATGGCGGGTCCTGGGGTCGTGCTTGGGCGCGACATGTCACTGAGGTGGCAAGGTCACTTAGTTGGCAAGGCCACTGACGTGGCAGGGTCACCAAGGTGGCAAGGCCACTGCGGTGGCAGGCGTCCCGACGGCACGTCGCTCGGGCCCCGTGATCGGGTCAAAGCGGGGGTTCGCCCTCCACCCGTCGTCGCCGCGGAACAGTCAGCCGGCTGGTCGTTAATTCGACCGGCTCGCACGCGGTGGCCGGGTCGCCGGTCGGCCGAGCCGTTCCCACGGCATTGTCGGCCGGGAGTCCGGGATGTCCCGGGCTTGGTGCTCCGCTGCGGTGAGGTCGTGCCCGCGCGTCGAGCCACGGAGGAAAGCACATCAGCACAGAGTCACGTATCAATGACCGGATCCGCGTTCCGGAGGTTCGCCTCGTAGGTGCGGAGGGCGAGCAGATCGGCATCGTCTCCATCGGGGAAGCCATGCGCCTGGCGCAGGAGTCCGACCTCGACCTCGTCGAGGTGGCACCGACTGCCCGTCCGCCGGTCTGCAAGCTGATGGACTATGGAAAGTTCAAGTACGAGTCCGACCAGAAGCGTCGCGAGGCTCGTAAGAACCAGGTCCAGACGGTCATCAAGGAGATGAAGCTCCGACCGAAGATCGATCCGCACGACTACGAGACCAAGAAAGGTCACGTAGTGCGGTTCCTCAAGGCCGGCGACAAGGTCAAGATCACCATCATGTTCCGAGGTCGGGAGCAGTCCCGTCCCGAGCTCGGCATCCGGCTGCTGCAGCGGCTGTCGACCGACGTGGCCGACCTTGGCTACGTCGAGGCCCAGCCCAAGCAGGACGGCCGGAACATGACGATGGTCATGGCCCCGCACAAGGGCGCCAAGCCCCAGCGGCTCCCGGAGTCCGCCAGCCAGGTGTAGGTCACGCCGGGCGAAGTCGCAACGACGTGCACACAGCACGGATACCTCGAACAGGCGCGCCAGCGGCGCGTGCCCGCAATCCACCCACAGGGACACGATCATGCCCAAGATGAAGACCCACACCGGTACCGGGAAGCGGTTCCGCGTCACCGGCACCGGCAAGATCATGCGTCGGCGCGCCAACCGCGCCCACCTGCTCGAGCACAAGACGAGCCGCCGCACCCGCCGGCTGTACGACGAGGTCCCGCTGAGCTCCGCGGACAACCGGCGCATCAAGCGCCTGCTGGCTCGCTGACAGTTCCGCCTCCGCCGACGCTCCCTGGCGGGGTCCGGGGGCCGGAAGTGAACGAACGAAGGAGACAGGTGCCCTCATGGCACGCGTGAAGCGGGCGGTCAACGCCCAGAAGAAGCGCCGCGAGGTTCTCGAGGCCGCCAGCGGTTACCGGGGCCAGCGCTCGCGGCTCTACCGCAAGGCCAAGGAGCAGATGCTCCACTCGATGACCTACTCCTACCGGGACCGTCGCGCGCGCAAGGGCGACTTCCGGCAGCTGTGGATCACTCGTATCAACGCCGCGGCGCGGGCGAACGGTCTGACCTACAACCGCTTCGTCCAGGGCCTGCGGCTGGCCGGTGTCGAGGTGGACCGCAAGATCCTCGCCGATCTCGCCGTCAACGACGCGGCCGCGTTCGCCGCCCTCGTCGAGGTCGCCCGCGCGGCGCTGCCCGCGGCGGCCGAGACCTCGGCCGCCTGAGGCACCACGGGCTTCCACCGGTGTCGCCTCGCCACCCGCAGGGCCGCTCCGCGGGCCGGCCGACAGCCCTCGCCGGCGGCCGGTCCGGGCCGGCCGCCGGCGGCCGGCCCGCCCGCCCGTCGCCCGGGCGGGTGGACGGGCTGCGCTCGGCCCGGGTCGCCGCCGCCCGCCGGCTGCGGCGGCCGGCGGATCGCCGCGGCGAGGGGTTGTTCCTCGTCGAGGGCGCGCAGGCGGTCACCGCGGCGCTCGCCGTGGGTGCCCTGGTGGAGCTCTTCGTCGGCGAGTCGGCGGCGGAGCGGCACGCGGACCTGCTGGCCGCGGCCGACCTGCCGGTCCGGCTCGTGACGGACGCCGCCGCCGCGGTGCTGTCGGAGACGGTGACCCCGCAGGGCCTGGTCGGCGTCGCCGAGCTGCCCCGCCACGAGCTGGCGGATCTGGGCCGGCCGCGCCTGGTCGCGGTCTGCGAGGGCGCGAACGACCCGGGGAACGCCGGTACCGTGATTCGCTCGGCCGACGCGGCCGGCGCCGACGCGGTCGTGTTCACCGGGAACAGCGTCGACCCCTTCGGGGGGAAGTGCGTCCGGGCGTCCGCGGGGAGCCTGTTCCACCTGCCGGTCGTGGTCGCCGAGGACGGCCCCGCGGTCGTCGGGGCGCTGCGCCGGGCCGGGTGCCTGGTGCTGGCGGCCTCGGGCCACGCGGCCCGCGACCTTGACGACCTGGCCGGCGTGGGCACGCTGGCGGGGCCGACGGCCTGGGTCTTCGGCAACGAGGCGAGAGGCCTCACGCCGGCGACGGCGGCGTCCGCGGACGCGGCGGTGCGGGTACCGGTGTACGGTCAGGCCGAGTCGCTGAATCTTGCGGTTGCGTCAGCGCTGTGTCTGTATGCGTCGGCGCGGGCGCAGAGAATGGTCGGGTCCGCTACGTCCGGCGCCGGGGGAGGTGGGGCGCATTGACGCGCATCGTCGCGTCCACTTCCGGGCATTACGTCGCGGACGACGACCAGATCGTCGGTGTACCGGACGTCGGTGTCACGGAGGGTGATGCCGTAGCCGCCGGTGTCCCCGACGTCGGCGCCACGGCGCACGGGGCTGGTGAGACCGAGACCGAGACCGCGGAGGAGTCGGTGGACGTGCTTTCTCCGGCGGCCCTCGACCTGCTGCCCGACCCGGTGGTCGTCACCGACGCGACGGGCACTGTGGAGCTCTTCAACGCCGCCGCGACGAAGATGACCGGGCTGTCCGCCGGGTACGCGGTCGGTCGGCACGTCACCGACGTCCTGCCGCTGCTCGACGAGCGGGGCAACGACTGGTGGGAGTGCTCGCAGCCGAGCCGCGAGCTGCCCCGGGTCACCGGGCAGCCCGAGCGCCGGCTGACCTACGCCGGTCCCGCCTCCGACCATGACTTCAACGTCACCACCCGGTTCACCCGTGTCGAAGGCGCCCTCGTACGGGTCGCCGTCTGCCTGCGTGACACGGTCAGCCGGGAGCGGATCGAGCGCAACCGCGCCGATCTCATCGCCACGGTCGCGCACGAGCTGCGCTCGCCGCTGACCAGCGTGAAGGGGTTCACGGCGACCCTGCTCGCCCGGTGGGACAGATTCACCGACGAGCAGAAGAAGCTCATGCTCAACACCGTCAACACCGACGCCGACCGGGTCACCAGGCTGTTGACCGAGCTGCTCGACGTCTCCCGCATCGACGCCGGCCGGGTGCAGATCCGCAAGCAGATCGTGGACATGCGCGTCGCCGTCCGCCGGGTCGTCGAGGGCAAGATCGCGGCCGGCTCCGCCCCACCGGAGCGGTTCGCCGTCCGGATGGAGGGCGACCTGCCCGAGATGTGGGTCGACCCCGACAAGATCGAGCAGGTGCTCCACAACCTCGTCGACAACGCGTTGCGCCACGGCGCGGGTACTGTGACCGTCGTGCTCAGCGGTACGGGGACAGGCGCCGAGGTGACGGTCGGCGACGAGGGCGACGGAGTCCCGGAGGCCAACGCCACCCGGGTGTTCGCCAAGTTCTGGCGCGGCGCGAGCCGCGGGAACGGCACCGGTCTCGGGCTGTACATCGCCAAGGCGCTGATCGACGCGCACGGTGGGACGATCTCGGTCGGCAAGGCGCCGGGCGGCGGGGCGGAGTTCCGATTTTTCGTGCCCGCCGGTGGGCCCGTGTTCGGCTGAGGCCGCGTACGACGAACCACCGGCGGGCGCCCCGGAGAACCGACCCATCCATTCGGGCGGGCTGTGCCAGCCCGCCCACCGTCGATGAGGATGATCATCGTGCCCGCCCCCAACGAGACCGCTGATCCCGTGGATCTCGGTGCCCTGGATCCCGGACGGCTCGACGGTGCCGCGGTCGCTGCACTCGCCGCGATCGCCGGGGCCGACGACCTGGCCGCGCTGTCCGCCGTGCGCACCGCCCACGTGGACGGACAGCAGGCGCCGCTGATGCTCGCCCGTCGCGAGCTCGGCGCCCTGCCCCGCGAGCACCGGGCGGAGGCCGGCCGCGCGCACAACGCCGCGACCGCGAAGGTCCGGGCCGCCTACGAGGCCCGGCTGGTCGAGCTCACCGCCCGGCGTGACGCCGAGATCCTGGTCGCCGAGCGGGTCGACGTGACCCTGCCGGTCGACCGCCGCCGCCGCGGCGCCCGCCACCCGCTGAGCCTGCTCTCCGACCGGCTCACCGACGTCTTCGTGGCCATGGGCTACGAGGTCGCCGAGGGCCCCGAGGTGGAGCACGACTGGTTCAACTTCGAGGCGCTCAACATGGCGCCCGACCACCCCGCGCGCAGCGAGCACGACACGCTCTACGTCGAGCCGGCCGCGTCCGGCCGGCTGCTGCGCACGCACACCTCGCCGGTGCAGATCCGCTCGCTGCTGTCCCGCCCGCTGCCGGTCTACGTGGTCTGCCCCGGGCGCACCTACCGCAACGACACGATCGACGCGACGCACTCGCCGGTGTTCGGCCAGCTCGAGTGCCTCGCCGTCGACGAGGGCATCACCATGGCCGACCTGCGCGGCACCCTCGAGGTGTTCGCCCAGGCGCTGTTCGGTTCCGGACTGTCCACCCGGCTGCGGCCGTCGTTCTTCCCGTTCACCGAGCCGTCCGCCGAGCTGGACGTCCAGTGCTTCGCCTGCCGTGGCGACGCCGCCCGCCAGCCGTGCCGGGTCTGCTCCGACGAGGGCTGGATCGAGGCCGGCGGCTGCGGGATGGTCGACCCGAACGTGCTGCGGGCCTGCGGGGTCGACCCTGCGCGCTACAGCGGTTTCGCCTTCGGGATGGGCCTGGAACGGGCCGCGATGACCCGGCACGACGTCCGCGAGATCCGCGACTTCGTCGACGGGGACGTCCGCTTCGGCCTGCCGTTCGGAAGCGAGGGCTGACCCGGTGAGAATCGTGATGTCGTGGCTGCGTGAGCAGGTCGGCGGCCTGCCGCCGGCGAAGGCCGTGGCCGACGCGCTGATCCGCGCCGGTTTCGAGGTCGAGGGCCTGGAGACCGTCGGTGGCGACCTGGCCGGCGTGGTGGTCGGCGAGGTGCTCTCGATCGAGGTCGTCGCGGCGAAGAAGAAGGACGTCCGCTTCTGCCGGGTGCGGGTCGCCGAGCTCGGTGAGCCGGGCGGGCCCGTGGCGTCCGGGTCGGGGGAGGCGGAGCCCGGTGTGCGCGGGATCGTCTGCGGCGCGTTCAACTTCGAGGTCGGCGACCGGGTGCCGGTCGCGCTGCCCGGCTCGGTGCTGCCCGGCGGGTTCGAGATCAGCTCCCGCAAGACGTACGGACACGTCAGCGACGGGATGATCTGCTCGGCCCGGGAGCTGGGCCTCGGGGAGGACCACAGCGGGATCCTCGTCCTGCCCGCGGGTTCCCGGATCGGGACGGACGTCGCCGAGCTGCTCGGCCTCGGCGACGAGGTGCTCGACATCGCCGTCACCCCGGACCGGGGCTACGGCCTGTCGGTGCGCGGCATCGCCCGGGAAGCGGCGACGGCTTTCGGCCTGCCGTTCGACGACCCCGGTGCCTGGGGCTCCGACGAGCCTGCCGCGACCGGCGCCGACTCCGCGGCCGGATACCCGGTGCGGGTCGAGGACACCGCCGCCTGCGATCGCTACGTCGCCCAGACGGTCAGCGGTGTCGACCCCGCCGCGCGCACCCCGCTGGACTGGTCGCGGCGGCTGTCGCTGGCCGGCATGCGGCCGATCTCCGCGCCGGTCGACGTCACCAACATCATCATGCTCGGTCTGGGGCAGCCCCTGCACGCGTTCGACCGGGCGAAGCTCACCGGCCCGATCGTCGTCCGCCGCGCCCGGGCGGGGGAGCGGCTGCTCACCCTGGACGGCGTCGACCGCGAGCTCGACCCCGAGGACCTCGTCATCGCCGACGACTCCGGGCCGATCGCGCTCGCCGGGGTGATGGGCGGCGCCGCGACGGAGATCTCCGCGGCGACCACCGACATCGTGCTGGAGTCCGCGCACTTCGACGCGGTGACCGTCGCCCGGACGGCCCGCCGGCACCGCCTCGGCTCCGAGGCGTCGCGCCGCTTCGAGCGCGGGGTCGACCCGGCGCTCGCGCCGGTCGCCGCCCAGCGGGCCGTCGACCTGCTGCGCGAGCTGGCCGGAGCCACCGCCGAGCCCGGTGTCACCGACGTCGACCACCGCGCGGCGCCGGAGCCGATCGTGTTCCCGCTCGGCGAGCCCGAGCGGCTGGCCGGCCGTCCCTACCCGGTGGATGCGATCCGCCGCCGCCTCACCGACGTCGGCTGCCTGCTGCGCGACCCGGAGCCCGCCGAGGCGGCGGGTAGTCCGGGCGAGCCGGGCGAGCTCCTGGTGACGGCGCCGTCCTGGCGGCCCGACCTGCTCCGCCCCGCGGATCTGGTCGAGGAGGTCGTGCGGCTCGAGGGGTACGACACCATCCCGGTGACGCTGCCGCTGCTGCCCGCCGGGCGCGGTCTCACCGCCGCCCAGCAGATGCGGCGGGCCGTCGGGCGGGCGCTCGCCGCCGACGGGTTCGTCGAGGTGCTCACCCTCCCGTTCGTCGCCGAGGACGCCGCCGACGCGCTCGGCCTGCCCGCCGGCGACGAGCGCCGGGCGGCGGTGCGGGTGGCGAACCCGATCGCCCAGGACGCCTCCTACCTGCGCACCACGCTGCTGTCGGGGCTGATCGCCACGGCCGTGCGCAACCTCGGCCGCGGCCAGACCGATCTCGCGCTGTTCGAGAGCGGGCTGGTCTTCCGGGAGCCGGCGGGCGCGCCGGCCGCGGTGGTCACGCCGCCGGTCGACCGCCGTCCCAGCGAGGACGAGGTCACCGCGCTGAACGCGGCCCTGCCCCGTCAGCCGCGTCATGTCGCGGTGGTGCTCACCGGCCTGCGTGAGCCCGCCGGCTGGTGGGGTCCGGGGCGGGCCGCCGACTGGGGCGACGCCCTGGCCGCCGCGCATGCCGCCGCCGCCGCGGTCGGCGTCGAGCTGGCCGTCGCCGCCGGGGACGCCATGCCCTGGCACCCCGGCCGCTGCGCCGAGCTGTCGGTCGACGGCCGGGTCGTCGGGTACGCCGGGGAGCTGCACCCGCGGGTCCTCGGGTCCGCCGGGCTGCCGGCGCGCACCTGCGCGATGGAGCTGGACCTGGACTCGCTGATCGGCGCCGCGCTCGAGCGGCCGCCGGTCGCGGCTCCCGCGATCTCCACCTTCCCGCCGGCCGACCGTGACGTCGCGCTGGTCACCGCGGTGGACGTCTCCGTGGCGGCGGTGACCGAGGCGTTGCGGGCGGGGGCCGGGGACCTGCTGGAGGCGCTGTCGCTGTTCGACGTCTACGAGGGCGACCAGGTCGGCCCCGACCGCCGCTCGCTGGCCTTCGGCCTGCGCCTGCGGGCCCCGGACCGGACACTGACGGCGGCCGAGGCCAACGATGCCCGTGACGCGGCCGTCGCCGAGGCCACCAGCCGGACGGGCGCCGTCCTGCGCGGCTGACTGACGGCCGGCGGCCGCGCCGGCCGTCACCGACGGCTGAGCGGCGGCCGCCGCTCAGCCGCCGCCGGCCGCCGCCGCTCCGGTCGGCAGGACGAACGGGGCGAGCAGGGGGAGTCGCAGGCCGATCAGGGTCCGCCCGCCGGGCACGCGGTCGACGATCACGGCGAGTCGCCGTGACGACAGGCGGGCGGCGAGCACCTCCCGGCGAGCCCCCGGCCCGAGGCGGTCGTGGACGGTGGCGGCGAAGCCCAGCGCGTCAGCGCGGGTTCCGGCCGGTGGACGGGTCCGGGCGAACTCCGCGAACCGGCTCGCGAAGTCGCTCGTCGCGGCGAGCTCGGGCCAGCACCGGGCGACCGCCGCGCGCCGCTTGTCGATCAGCGTCCCGCGGACCGCCTCGAACCGTTCCGGATCGAACCCGTCGCCGGGACCGCGGCCGCTCACCAGATCGGCGACCATCGTCACCTGCCGCTCCTCGAGCGTCACCGGTGTCTCCCTGAGCGTCACCGCTCTTTGTCTGAGCGTCACCGGTCTTTGCCCGAACTCCGCGGCCGGCGGCCGTCCCGCCGGCCGTCCCGGGCCCGGCCCGAGAGCGGCGGCGTGGACGGCATCGAGCTCCGCGTGGATCTCGGGCGCGCGGGGGTAGTTCCCGTCCCGCTCGAGCAGGACGGCGGGGACCCCCGACCAGCGCGCCGCGGCCTCGCCCACCAGGGCCAGGACCTCCGGCGCCACCGGATGCAGGTGGGTGTCGAAGTAGATCCCGTTCGCCACCCGTCCCCCGGCGACATGGGCGTACGCCACCCGCTCCCAGGGCAGCGCGTCGAGGAACCGCAGCGGGTCGACGCCGTGGTTCAGCGCGTCCCCGTGCAGGTTGGCGACGTCCACGAGCAGCAGCGCGCCGGTGCGGTCGGCGAGCTCGGTCAGGAACGTGGCCGGGTCCAGCTCATCGTCCGGCCAGGCGAGCACGCTCGCCGCGTTCTCCAGCGCCAGTGGGACGGGCAGTTCGGCCCGCAGGTCGGCGATGTTGCGGGCCAGCACGCCCAGCGCCTCCCGGGTGCGCGGGACGCCGAGCAGATGCCCGGCCTCGACTCCCCCCGCCCGGACGAAGGCGACGTGCTCGCTGACCAGGGGTGAGCCCAGCTGTTCGGCGACCGCGGCCAGCCACGCCACCCGGGACGGGTCGAGCGGCTCGGTGCCGCCGAGGGAGAGCCTGGTGCCGTGCGGGACGACCGGCACGCCGAGTCCGGTGAGTGTCGGCGGCAGCGGCGTCCCGGGGCGCATGAACTCCGCGATCACCTCCACGAAACCCAGGTCGGACCGCTCGGCGAGGACGGCGCCGAGTTCGGGACGCCAGCCGGCCCCGAGACCTGCCAGGCGCCCGGCCGGCCCGGCGGCCCTGAGCCGCTCAGCCACCGCAGCCGCCGCCCCCGCAGCCGCTGTGTCCGCCGCCGCATCCGCCGTCGCTGTGGCCGCCCCCCCAGCCCCCGTGGTGCGAGCCGTCCCCACCGAATGCGAACCAGCCGGCGAATCCGCCGAAGGCGGTCTCACTCGAGTCCGTCGAGCCGGTGTGGCCGCGGGAGGATCCGCCGCGGCCGCCGAGCCGGGCGTGCTGGGGCCGGGAGCCGACGCCCATTCGCCGCGCGAGGACGGCGTCGGCGCGCCGCAGGGCCGCCGGTCCGAACAGCGCGACCGCCACGGCGCGCTGACCGGGGACACCCCCGTCCGCGTAACCCGCGGCGCGGGTACCGGCGGCCTGCACGAGCCGGCGGCCGTCCAGGGTGACCGGCACGGGTCGGGCCAGAGTGATCACGGCCACCGCGGCGGCGACCATCGCCACCGGGACCAGGCCAGCCCCGTCTCCGTCGTCCGCCAGCGGGGTCAACGCGACGGCCGCCGCGACGATGGCCAGCGGCAGCACCAGCCGCAGGATGCGCAGCAGGCGGGCCTGACCAGCGGGCGGCAGGTATCCGGCGGCGGCCAGGCGTGCCTGCGCGGTCCGGATCTCGGGGCCGCGGGCGAGCTGGCGGAGAATCCCGCGCACGAGCGGCTGGCCGGCGCTCGCGATCAGCCGGTGCGCGCTCGCGGCGAGCGGTGTGCTTCCCGGCGGGAGTGGTCCGGCCACCCTGAGTCGCCAGGTCAGCGGGATGTCGACGGCGCCGGCCTCGTAGAGGCCCACGAGCGCCGTCAGCGCGGCGCGCTTCGGGCCGGCGGTGACCAGCGCAAGGTCCTCGATCGGGACCGACTGTGGATCGGGATGCACCGCTCCATGTCCGCGTCCGCGTCCGCGCACCGCCCTCGCCCGCATGTCCGCCACGACGGCGACCGCGGCAAGCACTGTGAGCAGGTAACCGAGTGAGATCGCCATCGTCACTCCCATCCTGGGTCGGCCCGACGCCGGGATGGTGGCATCCCGGCCCGGGGGCCGACTGTCAGGTGACTGACGGTTTGTTGTCGAACTCTCAACGCGAGTGGTTCCCGGACGGCCGGGCGATGGCACGAGGCGGACGGACAGGACGGACCGGACGGGCGAGTTGGCCCGGGCGGGCGAGGCGGGCGGGGCCACCTGGCCTGATCGGAAGCGCGCGTTACGGGCGGCGAACCGGGCAGGTGCCTTCTCGTGATCCGGGGGCGGTAGCGGCCCGCATGACCGGCGGGGCGGTGTGACGATCGGGGTGGACGGCCGTGACCGCCCACCCCGACCCGCCTCCGGAACGCCGTTGTCCGGAGTGGCGTCGGGACCAGTGTGCCCACAGTGGTCCCCCGGGGCGTCAACCGTCGCTCAACGGGCAGGTAGGGCCGTGTTTCAGGGAGGTTCTCGATGGCGGTGGCATGGTGAGGGCGCTCCGTGGGAGCCTCGGCGCGCTCCGTAAACCCTTGTATCTTCATAGGGTCATGTGTATAAAGTTGCAGTCATGGGAGTGACTGCGGCAGTGGCGGGCGCGAGCGGATACGGCGGCGGCGAGCTGCTGAGGCTGCTGCTCGGCCATCCAGGCATCGAGATCGGCGACCTGGCGGCGAACACCTCCGCCGGGGTGGAGGTGACCGACGTCCACCCGCACCTGCCCGACCTGGCCGGCCGCGTCTTCGTCGACGCCGCCGCGCTGGCGGAGACCACCGCCGACATCGTGTTCCTGGCGCTTCCGCACGGGCAGTCGGCCGCGGTCGCCGCGACCCTCCCGGCCGGGGTCCGCATCGTCGACCTCGGCGCGGACCATCGCCTCCACGACCCGCAGGCATGGTGCCGGGCATACGGGGGGGAGCACGCCGGCACCTGGACGTACGGAATGCCCGAGCTGCCCGGGGCGCGGGAGGAGATCCGGGTCAGTAACCGGGTCGCCGCGCCCGGGTGCTATCCGACCGCGGTGAGCCTCGCGCTGGTCCCGCTGGTCGCGGCGGGTGCGGTCGACCCGTCCGACATCGTCGTGGTCGCGGCGAGCGGGACATCCGGCGCCGGCCGGGCGGCGAAGGCCAACCTGCTCGGCAGCGAGGTCATGGGCGACATGACCGCGTACAAGGTCGGCATCCACCAGCACCGTCCCGAGATCGTCCAGACGCTCACCCGGTACGCCCGCTCGCCGGTGTCGCTGTCGTTCACCCCCGTGCTCGCGCCGATGCCCCGCGGCATCCTGGCGACCTGCACCGCCCGGCCCGCCGCCGACCTCGCCGCCGGTGACGACCTGGGGACGGGCCTCGGCGCCGACGCCGACACGATCACCGGCATCCTGCGCGCCTTCTACGACGACGAGCCGTTCGTGCGCGTACTGCCGCCCGGGCGGTGGCCGCGCACGTCGTCGACGCTCGGCAGCAACTGCATCCACCTGCAGGCGACGGTGGACGACGAGGCGGGCCGGGTGGTCGTCGTCGCCGCGATCGACAACCTCACCAAGGGAGCCGCCGGGCAGGCGGTCCAGTGCGCCAACCTCATGCTCGGCCAGCCGGAGACCACCGGTCTGAGCGTTCAGGGCCTCGCGCCGTGACCGCCCCGGTGGCAGCGAGGGCCCTGCCAGCTAGGGAAGGGAAGCAACAGTGAGCGTCACCGCCGCCCGGGGGTTCCGGGCCGCCGGCGCCGCCGCCGGGCTGAAACCGTCCGGGCGTCCGGACGTCGCCCTCGTCGTCAACGATGGTCCAGCCGACGCCGCCGCGGGTGTGTTCACCCGCAACCGTGTGCAGGCCGCGCCCGTGCTGTGGACCCGTCAGGTGCTGACCACCGGCCGGCTGCGCGCTGTCGTGCTCAACTCCGGCGGGGCCAACGCCTGCACCGGCCCCGAGGGGTTCGCCGACACCCACGCGACCGCCGAGCACGTCGGCGCGGCGCTCGGGATCGGCGCCGGTGAGGTCGCGGTCTGCTCCACCGGGCTGATCGGCGTGCGGCTGCCGATGGATCTTCTCCTCCCCGGCGTCACCCAGGCGGTCGTGGCGCTCTCGCCGGCCGGCGGTGACGCCGCGGCCGAGGCGATCCGCACCACGGACACCGTCGCCAAGCAGGCGGTGCGCACCAGCACATCCGGTGCGGCCGGTGACGGTGTCGTCACGGTCGGCGGTATGGGTAAGGGTGCGGCGATGCTCGCGCCGTCGCTGGCGACGATGCTCGTCGTCGTCACCACCGACGCCGTCGCCGACAGCGCCACACTGGACCGGGTGGTCCGGGAGGCGTGCCGGACGACGTTCGAGCGCGTCGACTCCGACGGCTGCCTGTCGACGAACGACACGGTGCTGCTGCTCGCCTCGGGCGCGTCCGGGCGGTCCCTGCCCGAGGCGGAGCTGACCGAGCTGGTCACCGCCGTCTGTGACGACCTGGCCGGCCAGATGCTGGGCGACGCCGAGGGATCCACCAAGACGATCTCCATCACGGTCACCGGCGCGGCCTCGGAGGCGGACGCCCTCGAGGTCGGCCGCTCGGTGGCCCGCAACAACCTGCTCAAGTGCGCGCTCTACGGCAAGGACCCGAACTGGGGCCGGGTACTCGCGGCGATCGGTACGACGTCCGCGGCCTTCGAGCCCGACCGCCTCGACGTGACCATGAACGGCATCCAGGTGTGCCGCGGCGGCGCGCCGGGTGAGCCGCGGGAACTGGTCGACCTCGGCGGGCGGGAGATCAGCATCGTCGCCGACCTGCACGCCGGCGACGTCGAGCTCACCGTGCGCACGAATGACCTCACCGACGGCTACGTCTACGAGAACTCGGCGTACTCGACATGAGCGCGGACACGAACCCGGTGAAGCCCGTGGGGTGGGCCGGAGCGAACATCCCCGCGCCGCCACGCGGACCGGCGGCAACCGCCCGCGGGCATTCCGCGCTGGCCAAGACCACCGTGCTCATCGAGGCGCTGCCCTGGCTGTCCCGCTTCCACGGCGCCACCATGGTGATCAAATACGGCGGGAACGCGATGACCCGCCCGGAGCTGCGCGAGGCGTTCGCCGCGGACATCGTCTTCCTACGCTACGCCGGCATCCGCGTCGTCGTCGTGCACGGCGGAGGCCCGCAGATCACCGCCCACCTGGAGCGGCTCGGGGTGCGCTCGGAGTTCGTCGGCGGCCTGCGGGTCACCACCCCGGAGACCATGGAGGTCGTCCGGATGGTCCTCGTCGGCCAGGTCAACCGGGACGTCGTCGGGATGATCAACAACCACGGCCCGTTCGCCGTCGGCCTGTCGGGGGAGGACGCGAACCTGTTCACCGCCCGGCGCCGCCCGGCGATGGTCAACGGCAGCCCGGTGGACGTCGGGCTGGTCGGCGACGTGGTCGACGTCCAGCCGGCGACCGTCAACGCCCTGCTCGACTCGGGCAAGGTGCCGGTGGTGGCCTCGGTGGCCCGCGGCCTCGACGGCGGCGTCTACAACGTCAACGCGGACACCGCGGCGGCGGTGCTGGCGCTCTCGCTGGGTGCGGCCAAGCTCGTCGTGCTCACCGACGTGGAGGGCCTCTACGCCGACTGGCCGGCGAGCGACGAGGTGATCAGTGAGCTGACCGTCGGCGAGCTCGAGCGGCTCCTGCCCACCCTGTCGTCGGGCATGATCCCGAAGATGGAGGCCTGCCTGCGCGCCGTCTCCGGCGGCGTCCCCCAGGCACACGTGCTCGACGGGCGGGTCGCGCACGCGCTGCTCCTCGAGATCTTCACCGACGAGGGCATCGGGACGCTGATTCGCGCCGACCCACCCGCCGCCGCCGGCACCGTCGCGGTCGAGGGCGCCGTCACGGCAACCACCAGTTCCAGCGCGGGCGACCCGGCAACAGTGGACATCATCGGGGGAGGATCGTGAACGCCGATCTGCTCGACCGGCGCGACGCCGTCATCATGGCCACCTACGGCCGTCCCTCCATCGCCCTGACCCGCGGGTCCGGCGCGCACGTGTGGGACGCCGACGGCCGCGAGTACGTGGACCTGATCGCCGGGGTGGCGGTGAGCGTCCTCGGCCACTGCCACCCGGCGGTGCGCGCGGCGGTAGTCGCACAGCTCGACACCCTGGGCCACACGTCCAACCTGTACGTGAACACCCCGCAGCTCCTGCTCGCCGAACGCCTGATCGAGCTGCTGGGCGTGGACGGCCGGGCCTTCTTCTGCAACTCGGGCGCCGAGGCGAACGAGACCGCGATCAAGATCAGCCGACGGACCGGCCGTTCGGAGATCATCGCGGCCGAGGGGGCCTTCCACGGCCGGACCATGGGCGCCCTGTCGATCACCGGCCAGCCCGGGAAGCGGGCGCCGTTCGAACCGCTGCTGCCGGGCGTGCGCTTCGTCCCGCACGGCGACGCCGACGCGCTGGCCGCCGCGGTCAGCGAGCGGACCGCCGCCGTCTTCCTGGAGCCGACCCTGGGCGAGGCCGGGGTGATCCCGTCGCCGCCCGGCTACCTGGCCGCCGCCCGCGCCGCCTGTGACGCACACGGCGCGCTGCTCGTGTTCGACGAGGTCCAGAGCGGCATCGGCCGCACCGGCGCGTGGTTCGCCCACCAGACCGAGGGCGTCGTCCCGGACGTGATCACCCTGGCCAAGGGCCTCGGCGGCGGCCTGCCCATCGGGGTCTGCATCGGGATCGGCGCTGCCGGTCACCTGCTGCGTCCCGGTGACCACGGCAGCACCTTCGGTGGCGGGCCGGTGGTGTGCTCGGCCGCCCTCGCCGTGCTCGACACGATCGTGGCCGAGGGCCTGCTCGAGCACGCGGCGGTGCTCGGCGGCGCACTGCGCGACGGCATCGTCGCCGCGGACGCGGCCGGGGTCACCGGGGTGCGCGGCGTCGGGCTGTGGCTCGCGATCGAGCTCGACGCCCCGTTCGCGCCCGAGGTGGAGACCGCCGCCCGCGAGGCCGGTTTCCTGGTGAACGCGGTCGCGGCGAACGCCGTCCGCCTCGCGCCGCCGCTCGTGCTCACCCCGGCGGACGTCGACGCGTTCGTCGCCGCGCTGCCCGGCATCGCCGACCGGGCGCGGGAGACCCACGCCCAGGGGGACAGGACCGCGGCGACCGGCCCGAAGAAGTCGGACGAAGGATCTAAGGTCAGCGCATGACGGCCCGACACTTCCTGCTCGACACCGACCTGACCTCGTCCGAGCAGGCCGCACTGCTGGATCTCGCCGACCAGCTCAAGGCGACGCGACGCGACCGGAAGCCCGCCCGCCGCCCGCTCGAGGGCCGCTCGGTCGCGCTGATCTTCGAGAAGCCGTCGACCCGGACGAGGCTGTCCTTCGACGTTGCGGTGGCCGAGCTCGGCGGGCACCCGATCGTGATCGACTCCGGCTCCTCCCAGCTCGGCCGCGGCGAGACCATCGAGGACACCGCAGCCGTCCTGAGCCGCTACGTCGACGCCATCGTCATCCGCACCTTCGCCCAGGACAGGGTCGACCGGATGGCGGCGGCGGCCACCGTGCCCGTCATCAACGCGCTCTCCGACCACACCCACCCCTGCCAGGCGCTCGCCGACCTGCAGACCATCCGGGAGATCCGCGGCCGGCTCGCCGGCGTGACCCTGACGTACCTGGGCGACGGCAACAACGTCGCCCACTCCCTGCTGCTCGCCGGCGCACTCGCCGGGCTGCGGGTCCACGTCGCCTCGCCGCCGGGCTACGAGCCGATCGAGCAGGTCGTGCGGCACGCCAACGAGATCGGTGCGGTCACCGGCGGCGAGGCCCTGGTGATGCACGACGCGCTCGAGGCCGCGGCCGGCGCGGACGTGCTCTACACCGACGTCTGGGCGTCGATGGGGCAGGACACCGAGTCCGACAGCCGGGCGCTGGTCTTCCAGCCCTACCGCCTCGACGAGAAGGTCGTCGAGGCGGCCCGCCCGGACGCGATCGTCATGCACTGCCTGCCCGCGCACCGGGAGATGGAGATCTCCGCGGCTGTGCTCGACGGGCCGCGGTCCGTGGTGTTCGACCAGGCGGAGAACCGGCTGCACGCGCAGAAGGCCCTGCTGTCGTTCCTGCTGGACGAGACCACGGCGGGTGTCGGTTCCCGATGACCATCCGCTCGGCCGCGCCGCTGACGAAACACGCCCGGCAGGCCCGCCTCGCCGCGCTGATCGCGGCGCGGTCGGTACGGTCGCAGGCGGAGCTCGCGCGTCTGCTTGCCGAGGAAGGCGTGCAGGTCACCCAGGCCACCCTGTCCCGCGATCTGGAGGACATCGGCGCGACGAAGGTCCGCGGGGCCAACGGTGCGCTCGTGTACTCGGTCGACGTGAACCTGGCGCCGGCCGAGACGGTGCGCATCCCGCTGGCCCGGCTCTGCGAGGAGCTTCTCGTCTCGGCCGAGGCCAACGGCGACCTCGTCGTGCTGCGTACCCCGCCGGGGGCCGCGCAGCTGTTCGCCTCCGCGCTCGACCGGGCGGCCCTGCCGGAGGTGATGGGAACCATCGCCGGTGACGACACCGTCCTGGTGGTCTGCCGCGCGGGGCCCACCGGCCCCGGTGGGCCAGCGTTCGCCGGCCGGCTGCTGTCGCTGGCCGACGGCGTCGCACGGGTGGCGGTCCCACCCGGAACGGGCGGGCATCCCGGCATCGGCGCAGGTACCGGCGCGGGCGCCGGCTGAGGACCAGGCGGGGCAGACCTCCCGTCCACCGGCGTCATGAACGACCACGTGAACCGAGAATCAACTAAGGAGTGACTCCGTGACCGAACGCGTCGTGCTTGCCTACTCGGGCGGCCTCGACACGTCCGTGGCCATCGGCTGGATCGGTGCCGAGACCGGCGCCGAGGTCATCGCCCTGGCCGTCGACGTGGGCCAGGGCGGCGAGGACCTCGAGGCGATCCGCCAGCGCGCCTTCACCTGCGGCGCCGTCGAGTCGATCGTCGTCGACGCCCGCGAGGAGTTCGCGGCATCCTTCGTCGCCCCGGCGATCCGCGCCAACGCCCTGTACATGGACCGCTACCCGCTCATCTCCTCGCTGTCCCGGCCGATCATCGTGAAGCACCTGGTCGAGGCCGCCAAACAGCACGGGGCGGACGCGATCTCGCACGGCTGCACGGGCAAGGGCAACGACCAGGTCCGCTTCGAGGTCGGCGTGATGGCGCTGGCCCCGGGCCTGCGCGTGCTGGCCCCGGTGCGCGACTCGGGCATGACCCGGGACAAGGCGATCGCCTTCGCCGAGGAGCGTGGCCTGCCGATCGACGTCTCGAAGAAGTCCCCGTACTCGATCGACCAGAACCTGTGGGGCCGCACGGCCGAGTGCGGGGTCCTCGAGGACCCGTGGGCGCAGCCGCCGGAGGACGTCTTCGTCTACACGGCCGACCCGACGGTCTCCCGGCCGTCCGACGAGGTCACGATCTCGTTCACCGACGGCCTGCCGACCGGGCTGGACGGGCGGGCACTGTCGCTGGTGGACCTCGTCGCCGAGCTCAACACCCGGGCGGGTGCCCAGGGCGTCGGTCGCATCGACATGATCGAGGACCGGCTCGTCGGCATCAAGAGCCGGGAGATCTACGAGTGCCCGGCGGCGGTCACGCTGCTGACCGCGCACCGTGACCTGGAGGACCTCACCCTCGAGCGGGACGTCGCCCGGTTCAAGCGGGGCATCGACCAGCGCTGGGGCGAAATCGTCTATGACGGGCTGTGGTTCTCGCCGCTGCGGGCAGCCCTCGACGCCTTCGTGGACTCGGCCAGTGTCGGTGTCACCGGCGACGTCCGGATCCGGCTGGCGGGCGGCGTCGCCCAGGTCGTGGGCCGTCGCAGCCCGGGCAGTCTCTACGACCACGCGCTGGCCACCTACGATGCCGGCGACCAGTTCGACCAGACCGACGCGCGGGGATTCATCGAGCTGTGGGGCCTGCCCACCAAGGTCTGGGCGGCCCGCGAACAGCGGCTCAACCCGTGACGTCGATTCGGTCGGTGGCGACTGGGAGTCACCCAGCGGCCGACGAGGAGCAGGAACGGATGGATCCCGAACGGGCACAGGGCGACGCCGCGCGCACGGACGCGGCGCGCACGGACACCGCCGACGACACCGACGGAGAGGACACCGGGGGGCACGCCGGCGCGGGTGGGCAGGCGGACGCCCCCGCGTCGACGCCGCCGCTGCGGCTGTGGGGCGGGCGATTCGCGGGCGGGCCGGCCGAGGCGCTGGCGCGGCTGTCGGTCAGCGTGCAGTTCGACTGGCGCCTGGCGCCGTACGACCTGCTCGCCTCCCGCTCACACGCCCGCGTCCTGCACCGCGCCGGCCTGCTGGACGACGCCGAGCTGACGGCGATGCTCGGCGCACTCGACGACCTGTCGGACGCGGTCGCCCACGGCCGCTTCCGCCCGACCATCGAGGACGAGGACGTCCACACCGCGCTCGAGCGGGGGCTGCTCGAGCGCCTCGGCGCGCTCGGGGGCAAGCTCCGGGCCGGCCGGAGCCGCAACGACCAGGTCGCGACCGACCTGCGCCTGTACCTGCGCGATCACGCGCGTCAGGTCGCCGCGCGGGTCACCGAGCTCTCCACCGCCCTCGTCGGGCTGGCCGAGCAGCACGTCGAGACCCCGGCACCGGGGATGACCCACCTGCAGCACGCCCAGCCGATCTCGTTCGGGCACCAGCTGCTGGCGCACGTCCACGCGTTCGCCCGGGACACCGACCGGCTGCGGGACTGGGACCGGCGTGCCTCGGTGAGCGCGCTCGGCGCTGGCGCGCTCGCCGGCTCCTCACTGCCGCTGGACCCGGCGGGGGTGGCCGCCGAGCTCGGCTTCGACCGGGCCTTCGCCAACTCGCTCGACGCGGTGTCCGACCGGGACTTCGCCGCCGAGTTCCTCTTCATCGCCGCGCTGATCGGGGTGCACCTGTCCCGGCTCGGTGAGGAGATCGTCCTGTGGACGACCCGGGAGTTCGGCTGGGTCGAGCTTGACGACGCCTTCGCCACCGGCAGCTCGATCATGCCGCAGAAGAAGAATCCGGACGTGGCCGAGCTGGCCCGCGGCAAGTCGGGCCGGCTCATCGGCGCGCTCACCGGGCTGCTGACCACCCTCAAGGGCCTGCCGCTCGCCTACGACCGCGACCTGCAGGAGGACAAGGAGCCGGTGTTCGACGCGGTCGACACCCTCCTCGTCGTGCTGCCGGCGGTGACCGGCATGGTCGCGACGATGCGGGTGCGCCGGGAACGGCTCGCGGCCGCCGCGCCGGACGGGTTCGCGCTGGCGACGGACGTGGCGGAGTACCTCGTCCGCAACGGGGTCGCCTTCCGGGAGGCACACGAGGCCGTCGGGCAGCTCGTGGCCTGGTGTGTGGCCCACGACGCCGACATGGACGAGGTCTCCGAGGACGATCTCGCGGTCATCAACCCACTGCTCACCGCCGACGTCCGATCGGTGCTCTCGGTGCGTGGTGCGCTCGAGGCACGCTCGGCACCGGGCGGGACGGCACCCGCGCGCGTCCGGGAGCAGATCGAGGCGCTCGGGCCGGTGCTCGACCGGGACCGGGCGTGGGCCGGGAGCTGACCGGCGTTCCGAGTCGCGACTTCTACGACCGGCCCGTGCTGGCCGTCGCCCGAGATCTCCTCGGGACGACGGTCCGGCACGGGCCGGTCGCGTTGCGGGTCACCGAGGTGGAGGCCTACGGCGGCACGGACGATCCGGCGTCCCATGCCTTCCGCGGTCCGACCCCGCGCTCGCGGGTCATGTTCGGACCGCCCGGACACGCCTACGTCTACTTCGTCTACGGCATGCACTGGTGTTTCAACGTCGTGTGCGGTCCGGAGGGTACGGCCGCCGCGGTTCTGATCCGGGCTGGTGCGGTCGCCGGGTCCGTCCCGGCCCGGCATGTTCCGGGCAGCGCCCGCGAGCCGGAGCCCGAGCCCGGGCTTGAGCCCGGGGTCGGGTCCGTGGCCGCCGGGGCGACGAGCTCGGGGACGACGAGGGGCGCGGGGCCGGGGGAGGCCGGGGCCGGGAGCGCGGGAGCGGGGGGCGCCGCGGCCGCCTGGCGCGTCGCGAGCGGGCCTGGACGCTTCGCCCGGGCCCTGGGGGTGGACGGCGGCTTCACCGGCACCGACCTCGTCGGATCCGGCCCGGTGACGGTTCACTCCGGAGCACCCGTTGCCGAGACCCAGGTGGGCCGTGGGCCCCGGATCGGCATCCGGACGGGCCGCGACCGCCCGTACCGGCTCTGGATCCTGAACGAGCCGTCGGTGAGCCGGGGCCGGCCCCCGCGGATGCCCGCCTGAGGCGCGTGGCTGCGACGGCCCGACCGAACCCGCACAGACCGACGCGTACGGACTGTGCTCCCTGCGGCACAGAGAGGCCACTCGCCCACGGCCGGCACGTCCCCCGCTTCGGGTGACCCGGCGAGGTGTCCACCGCTTCACAGTGGCTGGTACCCAGGTGTTTCGAGCGGTCCTCCCGCGCTGGTGGCGGGGCTGGTCCGTCGCCCATCCGTTCGAGCGCAGAACCTCAAGCCTCGCATATCAGACAGCGACGTCAAGCTCCAAGTGGAGCCATGTGACATACGTCACACTATCCAGGTCCCGATTGATTTGACGCCTCCCGTCATCCACCCGTAATGTTCTCTCTGTCAGCGCGACACGGAAGACACCGAACAGGGTGGCTCCACGCGGGACAGGGCCTCGACCGAGAGGGCGAGGCTGAGGGTAGAGCGCAAGATCCTGGCAAGGATCGCGGCGTTTCCAACCTAAACAAGACGAATTTGGGCAAAAGTGCCTGGAGGAACCGCTTCGCGGCGTGAACTCCTGTACGCATCTGCTCCTTGAGAACTC